>JBCCHV010000023.1 GCA_039028635.1 Acidobacteriota bacterium | reverse complement strand
TGGTCGAAGATCTCCGCCAGCGGCAAGTCGAGGCCCAACCGCCGACGCAGGCGGGCCACCGCGCGGGCGGCGCTCAGCGAGTGCCCCCCGAGGCGGAAGAACGACTCGTCGACGCCGACCGACGGCACTGCCAAGACCTCCGCGAACACCGTCGCCACGGCGGCGGCCAGATCGCCCACCGCGGGAGAGACGTCCTCCGAGCCCGTGAGATCGGGAGTCTCCTGCGGCGTCTCCTCCAGCGCGACCGCCGCCACCGGCTGCTCCAGGGGCAGAACGGGGGCCGCCCCACTCCCCCAGCGCCGCAGGTGTTCCCGCTCGGCGGCCGGCAGCCGCTCCATGGCCGCTCCCACGGTGCCCGCCGGCGCGGCGAGGGCCGTCGCGGCATCGGCGACGGCAGCGGCGTAGAGGGCGGCGATCGAAGGTCCTCGCTCGGCGCCGATGCGCGCCCGGTCGAGCTTGAGGGTCAAGGCCAGCCCGTCGGCCGTCGGCGGCCGGTAGAAATGGGCCAGCAGCGGTAGGTCGGTGCGTTCACGGAAACGCCCGTCGACGACCCGGACCTCGGCCGTCGAAAGCCCCTGGAAGACGTGGAAATGCACGTAGTTGAAGGCGGTGTCGAAGACCTCGGCCCCCGCCGCCATCTGCCGGATCTCGGCCATCGGAAAGTGCCGGTATGGCTGCAGCTCGGCTTCGGCCTCGAAGGCGTCGCGGACGCGCCGCTGCCAGCTCGGCGCCGGGCCGGCACCATGCAGCGGCAGCGTGTTGAGAAACAGGCCGAGGGAACGATCGGCCGTCGCGCCCTCCGGCCGGGTGTGGGTCACCAGGCCGGTCCACGGACGAGGCCGACCGGTCAAGGTCTCGAGAACGCGCAGGTGGATGGCCAGCAAGACGCTCTTGAGGGAGACGCCCAGACTGCGCGCCGCCGCCTTCAGCCGCTCGGCATCGCCGGGGTCGATGGGCACCGTGATGTCGAGAACCCCGCGCTCCCGAGCTGCGCGCCACCCGACGGGCAGGGGCGTGGGCGGGGTCGCGACCAACCGATCCCGCCAGAAAGCGACCGCGGCGGGATCGTCGAGGGCTCGACCCTCGGCGGCGGCGTGGCGGGCCGCTTCGTCGTCGCGCACCGCCGGCGGCGCCGGGCGCTCTCCAAGGGCCGCGACGTAGAGCTCGACCAGCTCCCGGCTGAGGGTGGCAACGCTCCAACCGTCGAGGATCGCGTGGTGGAAGCTCAGGGTGAGCTGGAAGCGGTCGGGCCCGCGGCGGACCGCGTCCAGACGCCAGAGCGGCGCCCGCTGTGGGTCGAAGGGGCGCCGCAGCTCGGCGGCGAGACGCTCGTCGACGGCGGCTTCACGGGCCGCGGGTGAGAGGGCCGTGAAGTCGGCGACGGTGACCGGCACCTCGACTCGGCGCGTAACCAGCGCCAACGCCTCGTCGAACCCGCCGAGGTCGAAGGCGGTGCGCAGCGTCGGGTGCCGCCGGGCGACCTCCTGCACGGCGGCCTCGAGGGCCGGCAACGAGAACGGTCCCTCCAGGTGGTAGCTGAAGACGTCGTGGTAGACCCCGGCCTCGGGCTCGAGGTCGCCGTGGAACAGCATTCCTTCCTGCAGGCGGGTCGCCGGATAGGCGTCCTCGAGGGTGCGCTCTTGGGGATCGAGGCGCCGCCGGTCGGCTTCGCCGAGCAGCCCAAACGGCGGCACCGCGGACTCTTCTGCGACCTCTTCCGGGGTGGCGGCGGCGGCCATCTCGCCCAGGGTCGGATGCCGGAAGACCTGGTCCAGCTCGACGCGCAGACCACGGTCGGCGGCGAGAGTGCGCAACTGCAAGGTCAGGATCGAGTCACCACCGAGGCCGAAGAAGGAATCGTCGAGACCGACCCGTTCGACCCCGAGAACTTCGCGCCAGACCGCCGCCAGCGCTTGCTCGGTCTCGGTCACCGGGGCTCGGTAGGCGCCGCCGGCGCCGCCAGCCGGCAGCGCTTCCGGCAGCGCGGCGTGGTCGAGCTTGCCGTGGGCGGTCAGCGGTAGCTGGTCGAGCGGCACGAAGATCTGGGGCACCATCCAGGCAGGCAGCGAGCGGGACAGACCGAGACGCAGCTCGTCGCCCAAGGGCGCCCCCTCGGGCGCTGGCACGTAGTAGGCGGCGAGGCGCGCCTCGCTGCCTTCCCCGACCGCCACCACCGCCGCCGCGGCGATTCCAGGCAGCGCCGCAAGCGCCGCTTCGATCTCTCCGGGCTCGATGCGGTGGCCCCGGATCTTGACCTGCTGGTCGGCGCGCCCCAGGAACTCGAGCTCACCGTCCTCCCGCCGCCGGGCGAGGTCGCCGCTCAAGTAGAGGCGTGCTCCCGGCACATCGCCGTAGGGATCCGGGACGAAGCGCGCGGCGGTCAGTCGGGGGCGTCCGAAATAGCCCCGCGCGACTCCGGCTCCGCCCACGGCCATTTCGCCCGCCACCCCATCCGGCACCGGCTCGAGCCAGCGGTCGACGGTGTAGACGGCGAGATCGGGGAGGGGGCGGCCCAGCGGGCTGCCGCCGGAAGCCAGGTCCTGCGCCTCGATGCGGCGGAAGGTGACGTGTACGGTGGTCTCGGTGATGCCGTACATGTTGATCAGCGCCGGCCGGTCGAGCCCGCAGCGCTCGGCCCACGGTCGCAGCGCCCGCGGATCGAGCGCCTCGCCACCGAAGACGACCCAGCGCAGCGCCGGCGCCGGCCGCGGCCGCCCTTCCAGGCCGTTCTTCTCACCAACTGAAGAAGGATCGGCCAGCCCCTGCTGCAGCAGCCGGAAGGCCGAAGGCGTTTGACTGAGAACGGTCACGCCCTCGCCCTCGAGCAGATCGAGCAGTTGCTCCGGGCGGCGGGTGACCGAGCGCGGCACCAGCACCAACCGGCCGCCGTGGAGCAGGGCACCCCACATCTCCCAGACCGAGAAGTCGAAGGACAGCGAGTGACACAGACTCCACACGTCGTCGGGGCCGAAAGCGCCTTCGCCGAAGGCCTCCGGCCGGCAGGCGGTGTCGAACAGCCGCAAGACCTGCCGATGACTGACCGCTACCCCCTTCGGCCGGCCGGTCGAGCCCGAGGTGTAGATCAGATAGGCGAGGTCATCACCGCCGGCCGGCGAAAGTCCTGCCGGCAGAGCGGACGGCAACGGCGAATCGATCCAGCGGCCCGCCGGATCGAGGGCGAAGCGCGGCAGGTCTGCCGGAACCTCGACGGACGGCTCCGGTGAGGGCTCCGAGCCGCCCGGCGCGGCGACCACCAGGGCGGACAGCGCCGCATCCTCCAGCAGCAAGGCACGCCGGGCCGGCGGGTAGTCGGGGTCGATCGGGACGTAGGCGGCGCCGGCCGCCGTCACGGCGGTGATCGCCACCACCGCCGCCGGCGTGGGCGCGAGCAGCACGCCGACGCGGTCGCCTCGGCGAACGCCGGCTGCCGTCAGGCCGCTGGCCAGCCGGCGCGCCCGACGCTCGAGGTCGCCATAGGTCAAGAGCAGCTCTGCACCGGACACCGCCGGCGCCTGCGGTGCGGCCCCGGCGCGAGCGGCGAAGCGCTGCCAGAGGCTGTCTTCGAGCTCCGCACCGAGGGCGAGGGGGCGCGCTTCGACGGTGAGCCGGCGGCGCTCCGCGGAAGACAGGATCGGCAACCGGTCGAACGGGCGTTGAGGATCCGCCAAACCGGCGTCCAGGAGCGATTCGAAGGCACCCAGCCAACGCCCGGCGGTCGCTGCCGACAGCCGCGATCCGCGGAACTCGAGATAGCCGTCGTAGCCGTTCGGCGTCCGCGCCAGTGCCAGCAGCAGGTCCATCTGCGCTGCGCCGGGAGCGAGCGGCAGCGAGCGCAGCTCCAGGCCGGGCAGGGACGGCGACGGCATCGGCGGTTGGAGGGCGATCAGCACCTGGATCAGCGGCGTGCCTTCCGCCTCCCGCGCCGGCGCCAGATCCGCGACCAGCCGTTCGAAGGGCAGCTCCTGATGCTCTTGCGCTTCGAGCAAACCGCTGGCGGCGCGCCGGGAAAGCTCCGCGAGCCCCGGCCGACCGCCCGCACCAACTTCGTCGCCAGCCTCCGCCCCGGCAGGAGAAGGACGGCCGAGATCCGCCCGCAGCACCAGGGTGTTCACCAGCAGGCCGACCAGGCCTTCGAGATCGCCACGGTTGCGTCCGGCAACCGGAGTCCCGACGGCGAAATCGAGCTGGTTCGAAAGCCGGCCGAGAAGAGCCTGGAAGGCGGCGAGGGCGACCGCGAAGGGCGTCACCCCGAGGCGCCGCGCGAGGGCCTCGAGGCGCTCCGCTCGCTCGGCGGACCAGCGGACCGGAAGGCGACCGTCGGCGCCCGGCGGCCCTTCCAGGGGCGGCAGCTCGAGGCGCGGCAGCCCGGCGAGGCGCCGACGCCAGAAGGCCAGCTCCGGCTCGAGCTCACCGGACGCCCAGCTCCGGCGCTGACGGCGGGCGTGGTCGAGATAGGAGAGAGACCGCACCGGCGGCGCGATCCGTCGGCCGGAACGAGCCTCGCGATAGGCCGCGACGATCTGACCGAGCAACAGTCCGAGGGACCAGCCGTCGGCCACCAGATGGTGGAGGACTCCATGCAGCCGGTGACGACCCGCCGCCAGCCGAAGTAACCGCCAGCGCAGCGCCGGGCGATGCTCGAGAGCAAACGGCCGCGCCGTTTCCCGGGCGACGATGCGGTCCGCCTCGGCCGACGCCGCCGGCCCGGGCAGTGCCCCGAGATCGACCATGGCCAGCGCCGACCGACGGCTCGGCCGCACGCGTTGACGCGCCGCGCCGCGCTCATCGACGGCAAAAACCGTCGACAGCACCGGATGGGCGGCGGTGACCGTCCCCACTGCGGCCGTCAGAGCCGCGGCATCCAAGTCTCCGGTCAGCTCGAGCAGCACCGGGACGTGGTACGCCGGGCTCCCCGGATCGAGCTGGTGGATGAACCAGAGGCGCTCTTGGGCAAACGACAGCGGCCCCTCGTCCGCGACCACCGGGCGCTCACCCCTTTGGCCACCTGGTTCGGCGGGCGGTCGGGTCGGCAACCGCTCGAGAAGGGCCTGCCGCTGGCGCCGCACCGCCTCCCGCAAGGACGCCGGGAAGGCGCCGGCGGGTGCGTCGAAACGCAGCCGCTCCCCGTCGCGCCAGAGCCGGATGTCCAGGCGCTCGAGCTCGGCCAGCAGCTCGCGAACGGTGGGCGCCGAAGTGGCGGTCACAACTCTCCGACCTCCCGATCGCTCGCGGTCTCGGCGTCCAGCGTCACCGCAGCGCCGGACGGCGCGCCGAGCGCCTCGATCCGCCGAGCGAGATCCGCCACCGTCGGATACTCGGCGAGATCACGCAGGCCGAGGGTTTCGAGCGCGAACCGCTGCCGAGCACGCACCACCAGCCGGGTCGCCGACAGCGAGTGCCCGCCGAGGTCCACGAAGCGCACGTCGCGGCCGATCCGCGGCTTCTCCAGGACCTCGCTCCACAGCTCGGCGAGGGCGACCTCGAGCTCGCCCTCGGGCTCGCGAAAGGCCTCTTCCGCGATCAGGTCGGGCTCCGGGAGGGCGTTCCGGTCGACCTTGCCGGCGGCGGTGAGGGGGAGGTCCGGAAGGAACACGATGCGGGCGGGAACCAAGGCCTGGGGAAGGCGATCGGCGAGGCGATCGATCACCTCGGCAGCGAGCTCTTCGCCGGCCTCGCCGGCGGTTTCGACGCCCTCGGCGGCCACCACCCAGGCGTAGAGCACGGTCTCCCCCGAACCCCGCCCGGCCACCGCCACGGCGGCGATCTCCGGCTCGGCCACCAGCGCCGCTTCCACCTCCCCAGGCTCCACCCGCACGCCCAGCACCTTGAGCTGATCGTCGAGCCGCCCCAGGTACTCGAGCTCCGCTCCGTCCCCTTGCGGCCGCCACCGAACCCGGTCGCCGGTGCGGTAGAGGCGCGCCCCCGGGACGTCACTTCGGGGGTCCGGCACGAAGCGCTGCGCCGTCGACCGCGGGTCGCCCAGGTAGCCCCGGGCCAGCCCGGGACCGCCCATCCACAGCTCCCCGGACACTCCCGCCGGCACCCGCTCGCCGCCCCCGTCGAGACTCACCACCTCCGCCCTGCACCCGGGCATCGGAGTTCCGATGGACAGCGTCCCGGACAGACCGGACAGCTCCGGCCCCTCCCAGCTCGCCACCGTGCAGCCCACCACCGCCTCGGTGGGGCCGTACTCGTTGTGCATCCGGCTGCCCGCCGCACCGGCCGACAGCCAGGCCACGTCCGACGCCGACAGCGCCTCGCCGCCCACCACCAGCTCCCAGCGCCTCGCGGCAAACTCCTCCGGCTCCAGATACTCTCCGAGGAGCCGCGCCTGGCCCGGCGTGAGCTTGAATCGCTCCGCATCGCCCGGAGTCACCAAAGCCCCCACCGCTGCTCCGGGATGCTCCGCGGCCAGCACCACGCCGCCGCCGGTCAGCAACGGCAGCCACAAACCCGTCACCGCCAAGTCGTAGGCCACCGGCGTCTGCACCAACCAGGTGCCGCCTTCCCCGTACTGATCCAGCGCCCGCGCCAGGTACTCGCCGAGGGCGCCGCGGCTGACCATCACGCCCTTCGGGCGACCGCTCGAACCCGAGGTGTAGATCACGTAGGCGAGCGCCTCCGATGGCATCGGCACCGGCACCGGATCGTCTCCCGGCTCGTCCGCCCCTGCCGGCACCGATGGCTCGAGACACATCACGCCGGCCGGGTCACCCGCTGGCCTGCGATCCTCCGCAGCCACCAGCCAGGCAGCACCGGATGCCATCACCAGCTCCCGGCGACGGGCCAGCGGCTGACGGCCGTCGAGCGGCAGGTAGGCCCCGCCAGCGGTCACCACCGCCAGCAGCCAGGCCACCAGTTCCGGCGAACGCTCGACGTCCAGCGCCACCACCGACTCGGCGCCGACGCCGGCGGAACGCAGCAGCTCCACCCGCGCACGCACCTCCCAGGCCAGCCGGGCGCGGCTCCAAACGCCGCCGGCCCAGGTCACCGCTGGCGCATCCTCTTCCCGCCGCCACCAGGACGCCAGGCGGTCCTCCAACCAGCCATTCCCGGACGACTCCAGGGAACCGCCCCAGGACCAACCGGCGAGCTCCCGCTGCTCGGCGTCGGACAGCAGCGACAGCTCCCGCCAAGGCCTCTCGGCCTGGCGGGCGATGGTCTCGAACACGCTGCGGTAGGCCTTCGCCAGACGCTCGGCGGCGGCGCCGTCGATGCGTTCCGGATCGCAGGACAGGTGAAAATCGACCTCGGCATTGTCCGGGTCGAGATGGAAGTTCGCCACCAGCGGGAAGCTGGTCTGCTCGTCGACCCGGGCGCCCAGAACCTCCAGCTCGTCGAACCTCTCGAGGTGACGGAAGACGTGGTAGTGGGTGAAGTAGAAGCTCGCTTCCGAGGGCGCCTCGCCGCCGAAGTACTGCATCGTGTCAGCGTAGGGAAAGCGACGATGGGGCAGGGTCTCGCGCTCGGCGGCGAAGACCCGCTGGACGAGATCCCGCCAGCTTCCATCGCCGAACCGGAAGCGCAACGGCATGCTGTTGATGAACAGGCCGAGGACGCGCTGGCCATCGGCGCTCTCGGGGCGGCCGCTCGAGGTCAGGCAGGTGACCGCCTCGTCGCCTCCGGCGAGCCAGGCGAGCACCCGCAGGTGCGCCGTCAGCAGCACGCTCTTGAGGGGCACCGCGGCATCCCGCGCGACCTCCTGGAGGCGGCCGCAGAGCTCGGCGCCGAGCGGCACCGGCAGGTCGAGCACCTCGCGCGCCGATGGTGGCGCCGCGTCTCCTTCCAATGCGCCATCGGAGTCGCGCATCGGCGGCAGCCGGAACGGCTCGGCGCCGGCGAGGCGACTGCTCCAGAACTGCCGCGTCGCACCGTCCGCCAGGGCCCGGCGCTCGAGGGCGACGAAGTGGCGGTAGGTGGTGACCAGCGGCTCCGGCTCGAGCACCTCGCCCTCGAGCAGCGCGCGATAGGTCAGCGCCAGCTCGGTGAGCAGGCTGGCATCGCTCCAACCGTCGATGATCGCGTGATGGAAGCTGAGCGCGAAATGGAAGCTGCCATCGCCGTGGCGATGGACGGCGAAACGCACCAGCGGCAGACGCTCGGGATCGAAGCCGCGCCGGCGTTCCGCCGCCGCCCAGCCCTCGACCCGCTCCCGACCGGCTGGCGGATCGAGGTCGGTGAGGTCGACCTCCTCGAGATCGACGACCGGCTGGCGATGCACCAGGCAGAGGGGCTCGCCGAAGGAGCGCCCGTCGAAGGTCATGCGCAATGCCGGGTGGCGTCCGAGGGCCGATTCGATGGCGCGGCGCAGGGCCTCGCCGTCGTAAGGCGCGCGCAGATGGAGCTGCACCACATCGTGATAGACGCCGCTCCCCGGCGCCGCCTCGCGGTGGTAGAGCATGCCGGCCTGCAGCCGAGCCTGGGGATAGGCGTCTTCGAGCCCCTCGGGCAAGCGCTCCCGATCGGCCGCTGTCAGCAGCGCGAAAGGAGCGACGTCGGGCAGCGCCGCGGAGGCCATCTCGCCGCGGCGCAAGGCCGCCGCCAGACGGCGAATGGAGCGCTGCTCGAAGAGCGTTTCCATCGCGAAGGTGAGGTCCCGCTCGCGCGCCCGCGCCACCACCTGGAGACTGCGGATCGAATCTCCGCCCAGCTCCAGGTAGTCGTCATCGATCCCCACCCGCTCGACTCCCAGCGCCTGGGCCCAGAGGGCGGCGAGGATCTCCTCGCGCTCGTCGCGCGGCGCCGCATAGGGCGTTCGCACGGCCAGCCGCGCCTCTTCCGGCGAAGGCAACGCCGCCAGATCGACCTTGCCGCGGTCGTCGAGGGGCAGCTCCGCCAGCGGCACGATGGCGGCCGGCACCATCGCTTCGGGAAGTCTCTCGGCGAGGTGGCGCCGCAGCGCCTCGAGGGACGGCAGGCCGCCGGCGGCAGGAACCGCCCAGGCGATCAACCGCCCCTCGCCGTCGGCACCGGGCCGTCCGGCGACCACGGCCGCGGCGACCTTCGGGTGCTCGCGCAGCGCCGCCTCGACCTCACCGGGCTCGATGCGGACGCCGGCGACCTTCACCTGGCGGTCGAGGCGACCCAGATACTCGAGCTCGCCGCCGGCCGCAAAGCGCACCCGATCACCGGTCCGGTACATGCGGGCACCGGGTTCGGAAGCCGCGGGATCGGGCACGAAGGCGGCCGCGGTGCGCGCCGGGCGACCGCGGTAACCGCGCGCCAGACCGGGACCACCGAGCCACAGCTCGCCGGCGATACCCGGCGCCGCCGGATGGCCGAAGGCATCGGCGACCATCGCCCGCACCCCGGTCAAGGGTCGGCCGATCGGCACCGCGCCATCGCCCAGCTCGCCGGCCGTCACGGCGTGGACGATGCAGCCGACCGTCGCCTCCGTCGGTCCGTACTCGTTGAACACCCGGGTCTCCGGGGCCCGCTCGCTCCAGGCCGCCAGGGCGGCACCGTCGAGGGCCTCCCCGCCGAGAACCAGGCTTGCCGGGCCGGTCGCCGGGTCGATCCGCTCGGCGAGCAGACGAGCGTGGGCCGGGGTCAGCTTGAGGAGGGCGCTCTCGCCGGCCGCCGCCGCCCCTTCGGCAAGAGGTCCGATCCCGGGACCCTCGGGCGCCAATCGCACCGAGCCGCCGGTGACCAACGGCAGAAGAATCGAGGTCACCGTCAGGTCGAATCCCAAGGAGGTGGCGGCGACGGTGTCGATGGCCGCGCCGGAACCGTAGCGCTCGGCAGCGCGATCGAGATAGGTGGCGAGGGCGGCGCGCGAAACCTCGACACCCTTCGGCCGGCCGCTGCTGCCGGAGGTGTAGAGGACGTAGGCCAAGGCCTCCGGCGGCACGCTCCGCGGCGCCGGCTCGGCATCGGCCACCGAAGCGGTGTCGATCACCAAGGCGCCGGAGGGCGGCTCGATCGTCTCCTCGCCATCGCCCGCCGCAGCAGACGCCAGCACAATCACCGCCACCGCGCCGGCGTCGGCGGCGAGGGCGCTCCTGCGACGGAATGGATGGGACCGGTCGAGGGGCAGGTAGGCGGCCCCCGCCGCCAGGGAGCCGAGGATCGCCGCCACCGCCTCCGCGCTGCGCGGCAAATCGATCGCCACCACCTGGTCGCAACCGGCACCCGCCGCGTGGAGGCGCGCGGCGTAGCCGGACGCCCGCTGCGCCAGACGCCGGTAGCTCCAGGTCTCTCCCGTTTCGGAGATCAGTGCCGCCGCCTCCGGCATCTCGGCAGCGTGGGCGAAGAAGCGTTCGACGACGGAAGTCGCCAGCGGCGGCGCCGCGGTCTCCGCACCACTCCAGGCGGCGACCTGGCGCCGCTCCTCGTCGCCGAGGGGCCAGAGCGCCTCGTGGCGCCCCTCCGGGTCCGCCGCAACCGCCTCCAGAATGCGCTGGTAGATGGCACCGGCGACCTTCGATTGCTCGCGATCGAAGCGCTCCCGGTCGAAGGTCAGCTCGACCCGCACGCGATGGGTGAAGGGGTCGACGTGGAAGTTGGCGACCAGGGGGAAGCTGGTCGCTTCGTGGAAGTCGATGCCGAGAACCTCGAGATCGGGCAGCTCGTCGAGACGCGACATCAAGTGGTAGTTGGTGAAGTAGAAGCTCGCCTCGGCCAGGTTGACGCCGCCCGCCAGGCGCTGGACCTCGCTCAAGGGATAGCGCCGGAAAGACAACGCCGAGCGCTCGATCTCGAAGGCGCGACGGGCGAGGTCGATCCAGCGTCCGCCGGCGAGACGCAGACGCAACGGCATGCTGTTGAGAAACAAGCCGAGAACGCGCTCGCCGTCGGCGCTCTCGGGCCGGCCGTTGACGGTGATGCAGGTGACCACGTCGGGCTCGCCGGTCAAGGCGACCAGGGCCCTTAGATGGGCGGCGAGGAGCACACTCTTGAGGGGCACGCCGGCACGCCGCGCCGCCAGCTCGAGCCCGTCCGAGAGCTCCGGCGTCATCGGGACCGTCAACCAGCGCGGCGCCGCCAGCGCGGAACCGTCGGCGACCGCCGATTCGGTCGCGGCCTGGCTTTCGTCGCGACCTCGGCCGGGCAGCTCCGCCACCGCCAGTTGGGCCAAGGAGCGGCGCCAGTAGGCCTCGTGCTCGCCGTCCTCGAGGGCCCGCCGCTCGAGGGCGATGAAGTCCCGGTGTCGGCTTGCGGGCACCGTTTCCAAGGGCTCGAGCCCCTGCCGCAGGCGACCGTAGGCGAGGGACAGCTCGAGCAGCATCGTGGCGTCGCTCCAGCCATCGAGGATCGCGTGGTGGAAGCTGACCGAGAGCTGCATCTCGTCGTCGCTCCAGCGGTGGACGGCAAAGCGGATCAGCGGCTGGCGGGTGGGATCGAAGCCGCGCCGGCGCTCCTGCTCGATCCAGGCGGTGGCCATGGCCGAGCGCTCGGACGCCGGAGTCGGACGCAGGTCGAGGACCTCGAGGGCCACCTCGCTGCGAGGCTCGACGAGCTGGAGCGGCTCGGAGTAGCTGGTCAGGTCGAAACGGGTCCGCAGTGCCGGGTGGCGCACCGCCACCAACTCGACGGCGCGGTGCAGGGCCTGGGCGTCGAATTCGACCCGAAGCTGGTAGCAGAAGACGTCGTGGTAGCGGCCCGCCTCCGGACGCGCCGCCAGATGAAAGATCATCCCCGCCTGCAGCCGCGACAGCGGATAGGCGTCTTCGAGGCCCTCGGGCAGGCGCTGGCGGTCTTCCGGAGAGACCATGGCGAAGGGTTCCGGAGCCGCGGCCGCCGCCAGCGGTCGGCGCTCCTCGAGGGCGGCCGCCACTCGGCGGACGGTGCGATGCTCGAAGAGGTCGGGAAGGGAGACCTCGATACCCCGTTCCTGAGCCAGGGACACCGCCGGAATGGCTCGGATCGAATCGCCGCCAAGGGCGAAGAAGTCGTCGTCGATGCCGACCCGCTCCACTCCCAGGGCGCGGCACCAAGCCGCCGCCAGCAGCTCTTCTTCGACCGTCCGAGGCATGACTCCGTCGTCACCCTCTTGGGCGCTCGCCTCGGGTAGGGCAGCGCGATCGAGCTTGCCGGCCGCCGTTCGCGGCAGCGTCGCAAGGGGCACGAAGGCCGCCGGCAGCGCCGCCTCCGGTAACCAGGCGGCGAGGTGGGCGCGAAGGTCGCTCACCTTGACCGGAGCCTCCGGCTGCGCCGGCACGTAGAAGGCGACCAGCCGAGCATCGGCAGCATGATCGTTGCCGGCGCCGCGCAACGCCGCGGCGGCTTCGCCGACCCCCGGGTGCGTCGCCAAGGCGGCCTCGACCTCTCCCAGCTCGATCCGCAAGCCGCGCACCTTGATCTGGTCGTCACCGCGACCGAGGAACTCGAGCTGGCCGTCCGGGAGCCAGCGGGCGCGGTCGCCGGTGCGATAGATCCGAGCCCCCGGCTCGTCGGCCGAAGGGTCGGGGAGGAAGCGGCTGGCGGTCAGCCCCGCTTGGCCGAGATAGCCGCGGGTCAGGCCGGCTCCGCCGATATAGAGCTCACCGGCCGCCATCGGCGGTAGCGGAGAGAGGTCGCCGTCGAGGACCTGGATCCGGGCGCCGGCGATGGGAGCGCCGATCGGCACCGCGTCTCCCTGCCAGGGGCTGCGACCGGCAAGGCCGGCGACGCATCCGACGGTGCACTCCGTCGGGCCATACTCGTTCCACACCGGCCGGCTGCTCCAAGGCTCCAGGTCGGCGTCATGAAGGGCCTCGCCGCCGACCACCAGGAGCTCCGCTGGAACTTCGCTGCCCGGCGGGCGGGCAGCGGCGAGCAGCCGCAGGTGGCTCGGGGTGAGCTTGAGAAAACGGAAGTCCTCGCGCTCGGCGAGGAGGCGGATGAGACCCTCCGCCCCCGGCCGAGGAGGCACCGGCACCAAGGTTCCGCCGGCGAGCAGCGGCGCCAGCAAGCTGGTCACCGCGAGATCGAAGGCGAGGGAGCCATGCAGCGGCACCGGGCCGGGCTCGGGGCAGAAGGTCGACCGGGCCCAGGCGAGATAGGCATCGAGGGCGCCGTGGGGAACCATCACACCCTTGGGCCGACCGGTCGACCCGGAGGTGTAGATCACCAGCGCGAGGGAGGTGGCGAGTACCTCCGGCGGCTGGTCGGCGTGAGCCTCCTCGGCCGCAGGCGGGAGATCGACCCGCTCGAGGTCGGCGAGGGCCTCCGGCACCGGCCCGCCGGAGGCCTCCACCAGCAGCCGGGCACCGGCATCGCGAACCGCATGGGCGAGACGCGCCGGCGGATGCTCGGGGTCGAGGGGCAGACAGGCCGCCCCGGACTCGAGAACGGCGAGGATCGCCACTGCCGCCGGGGCCCCCGGCGCGGCGAGCACGGCGACCACCTCCTCGGCGCGCGCGCCGCGGCGCCGCAGCAGGGACGCCGCCGCCACCACCCGACGCCGCAGCTCGCCGTAGGTCACCTCATCAGACTCGGCAGCATCGATCGCCGTCGCCTCCGGTTGCGCGGCCGCGACCTCGGCGATGCGACGATGCACGGGAACGAAGTCGACAGCCTGCGCCCCGCGACTCCAGGAGGTCGGCCGGTGGCCAGCGGAGCCGTCCACCGCCGACAGACGGCCGAGCGGAGCCTCGGGCCGCTCGAGGGCTTGACGGCCGAGCGATGCGAAGGCGGCCGCCAGGACCTCGACCGCCGGCTCGGCCCAGGCCTCACCGGCGGCGATCAGCTCGAGAGAACCCGCGCCGGCGGCGGTGACCCGACGCAGTCGCAGCGACAGCGGCGCCACATCGCACTCGACGGCGGTCGCCCGCACCGTCGCCCCACCGGTTTCGAAGGGGTTCCCGAGGTCGACCCGCTCGAAGCCAACGCCGGACCCGAATCCGTCCGCCCCCAAACCATCGGCCCCAAATCCGTCGGCCCCAAATCCATCAGCCCAAGTCTCCGCCTCGGCGAGGCGCTGCTGCCAGCGGCGGACCGCCAGGGCGACCGGCTCGTCACTGGCTGGCTCCGCGATCACCGGCAGGGCGCGAGCCAGCAGCCCCGGCATCAGCTCCAGCTCGGCGAAGCGCCGGCCATCGGCAATCATCTGAAGACTCCACGGGCCGCCCACCGGCGCAGCATCGAATCGCCTCAGCAACTCGACCCACAGCGCCGGCCAGATCGAACCCTCCGCCCCTTCGCCAGCCGCCTCGCGGGCCAGCGCTTCGAGCTCGTCGAGGGCTTCGACGGCCAGCGGCACGGGGATCTGCAAACGCCCCGCCGAGCGCGGGCCGCGACCGGCGAGCGGCAACCGCGGCCGCGACGCCGACGGCAGCCCGCGCCAGTAGGCCGCCGCCTGTTGCCCTTCTTCGCTCGCCGCCATCTCCTCGAGCCAGGCGGCATACTGGGGATATTGCAGGGCCGGCTCGAGATCGCCGGCCAGGGCCGCCGCCACCGAGGCGGCGATGGCGCGGGCGGAACCGGCATCGGCACCGAGGGATCGCAGCCCGGCGACCACCGTCCAGCGGCCGCCGCCGCGGCTGACCAGCGACGCCCGCAGGGTTTCCGACGCCGCCCTCTCGCGCTCCCACAGGAGGTCGAGGGGCTGGTCGTCGCCGCGCTCGAGCAGCGTCACCTCCGGCGTCAGCTCACCCGGCACCTGAACCGCGACTCCGAGCTCGGGGGGCTCGCGAAAGGCTGCGGTCAGGACGTCGTGGGACCGCACGGTGGCCTCGATCGCGTCGCGCAACCGGGCACCGTCGGTGACCCCTTCGATCTCGAGGCGCAGCAGGGTGCGGCGGGCCCGGCCCTCGGGCCACGACCAGAGCCGGCCCTGCTGCGGCGACAGCGGATAGCCGGCGAGAGTCGGCTCCGAGGTCGTGGTCATTGCGGCGCCTCCGGAAGCTCCGCCGCCGCGATCGGCTCGGTCATCGCGGTGAGGATCCGGCGCGGACCCTGGAAGGGCTCGCGACCGTGGGCGACGAGCATGTTGTCGAGCATCAGCACATCGCCGCGCCGCCAGGGGAACGACACCGTCTCGGCCCGGTAGGCCTCGCGCAAGGCGTCCATGGTCGCGGCTTCGATCTCGCCGCCGTCGCCGTAGTAGGTGTGGTTGGGCAGATCCTCGAGAGGGAAGAGGGCCTGCAGCCCTTCACGCACCGTCTCGGGCAAGGTCGAGAGGTGAAAGAAGGTGCCGTGATTGAACCAGATCAGCTCACCGGTCTGCGGGTGTCGCAGCACCGCCGGGGCGCGCCGCTCGGTGCGCAGGCGGTCGCCGTCCAGCCATTCGATCTGATAGCCGGCGGCGGTGGCATAGCGCTCGACCTCCTCGCGCGAATCGCTCTGGAACACGGTTCGCCAGGACAGGCCGACGAGGTCGCTGAAGTTGCGCCGGTAGAGGATCCCGCGCTCCTCGAAAGTGCTCCGGATGGCCTCGGGGATTCGCCGGTATACCCGACGCACGTCGGCGATCGGCGTGGCTCCCCCCTCGCCGGGCTCGACCTCGCAGTAGAAGAAGATCCGCGACGGCCAACGATGGGCGTAGGAGTTCTCGTTGTGGAGGAAGATCGGCTGATCGGGCGGATAGTCGGTGGACGTGTAGACCCGCCCCGACACCTCGCTGCGCGGCGAGGATCGCTCCTTGTACTCGAGGGCCTCGCCGCCGAGGGCCTCGACCGCTTTCTGGAAGGCCTCCGGACCCTCGACATTGAAGCCCCGGAACAGGATGCCGCCGGTGTCGGCGAGCTCGCGGTCGAGGGTGGCGCGATCTCGGCGCACCCAGGTCGCGAGATCGACCCCGGGGCGTTCGGGCTCGATCAGCAGCGGAAGCTCTTCGAGGCCCGGCAGGTGACCACGGCGTACGGTGATTTCGGTATCGACGGAAACGGCCCGGGGGCGAACGCTCCCGAGGCCAGGGAGGCTCGGCTTCTGTGTCATGGGGTCTCCTCGTCAGTCTCTGGATCGATGGCTTTCGCGGCAGCGGCGCGCAGGCGCTCGAGGCCCGCCCGCCGGTAGGCACCGCGAGCGGTCTCCCCGGCCTGCGCCAGGTGTTCCTGGACGGCGGCGAGCAGATCGCCGAGGGGGCGGTCGCCATCGGCGGCGGCGAGCTCGCCGAGCAGCCAGGCGACGTCGCCCATCAGGCCCTTCGCCGCCGGTACGCGGGCGCCATCGGCGAGGCACTCGAGCAGGAGTTCTTCGCCGGGAGTGGCGCGCAGCAACAGCGGGTAGTGGGTGTGCCCGGCCAGCTCGAAGCCGGCGAGCTCGAGGCCGGCGCCGGAAGCGCTGCCGGTGAAGACGTTCTGCACCACCAGCACGGTCTCGAACAGCGGCTCGCGACCCCGGCCGCTCCAGCGCTGCACGACCGTGAGTGGTGTCTGCTCGTGGGCGCGCAGCTCATGCACCCGCTCCTGCACTTCGGCCAGCCACTCGTCGAGGGGTCGCTCCGGCGGCAGCTCCAGGCGCAGCGGCAGGGTGTGGATGAACAGGCCCACCATCGCCTCGGCTCCCGGCAGATCGGCGGGGCGGCCAGCGACGACGGTTCCGAAGACCACCTCGCGACGGGCCGGAACGGCGGCGGCGAGGCGCAGGGCCCAGGCCGCGTGCAGGGCGGTGGAGACGGTCAGGCCGTCGCGGCGGGTCCAGCCGCGCAGATCGCGGTAGGTCTCGGCGTCGACGGGCCGGCTCCAGTAGCGAGGCTGCGGCGGTCGATCCGGCCCGAGATCGCCCGGCGGCGGAGTCGGCTGCGACGCTCCGTAGAGGCGACGCCAGAAAGGCTCCGAGGCTTCGGGGTCGTAGGTTGCGCTCCAGGCGACGTGGCGCGCGAAGGCCGGTGCTGGCGGAAGGGCCGCGGCCTCGCCACCCGCTTCCTCGCCGTAGAGGGCGAGGAGCTCCTGGACCAGCACCGCCAGGGACCACGCGTCGTGGGCCATGTGGTGGTGGGTCCAGAGCAGACGGTGGCAGGGGCGACCGGCGCGATCCGGGCAGCGGACCACGGTCATGCGGAAGAGCGGCGGGAGGTCGAGATCGAGGGGGCGACGCCGGTCGGCCTCGAGCCGCTCGGCGATCCGTGCCTCGACCTCCGCGGGCGGGAGCTGGTGCAGGTCGAGGTCTTCGATGTCGCTGTCGACCTCGCCATGCACGAGCTGCATCGGGCGCTCGATACCGCGCCAGACGAAGGAGGTGCGCATCGCCGGATGACGCGCCGCCAGACGCCGCCAGGCGCGGCCGAAGGCGGCGCGGTCGAGAACGCCGACGACCGTCGCCAACCCGTGATCGCGGTACAGATCCGGGTCGTCGTCGGCGAGAACGTGGAAGAGCATCCCCGCCTGAACCGGGGTCAAGGGATAGGCGTCCTCGAGCCCCGCATGCTCCTGCCGCAGGCGCGCCAGCCGTTCGGGGGAGAAGGCGAGGAGCGAGAAAGGCTCGGGGTCGCCCTCGGAGGCAGGCGGCGACAACGACGAGCTTTCGGTGCGCGCCGCGAGCTCGCCGAGCACCGGCGTCGCGAACACCTCCCGGGTGTCGAGGGAAAGGCCCCGCCGCCGGGCGCGAGCAACCATCTGCAGACAGGAGATGGAATCGCCGCCGAGCTGGAAGAAGTCGTCTCGGGCGCCGACCCGCTCGACCTCGAGCACCTCTTGCCAGATCTCGGCGAGGGCGCGCGCCGTGTCGTCCGACGGCTCCTCGTAGGGCGGCCGCTCGCGACCGAGGGAGAGCCCCTCGGCGTCGAGTAGCTTCTCGAGCAGGCGGCGCTTCTCCGGCGACAGAGCCGCGAGCTCGGCGGCCAGCTCGGGGCGGTTCGGACCACTCATCGCTCTTCTCCGGCGGCCGCCAGCCGTTCGCGGGCTTCGGCATCGGAGAGCTCCTGCACCGCGGCGAGCAGCTCGGCGACACGGGCATTGCCGGCCGGGGCCGGCAGCGCACGGCGGTCGACCTTGCCGCTTCCGGTGCGCGGCAGGGAGTCCACCGTCACCAGCTCGGCCGGCACCATGAAGTGCGGCAGGCGCGCCGCCAAGGAGCGGCGCAGGGCTGCGAGATCGGGCTTCGGCCGCCGCGGCACGATCCAGCCGACGAGCCGCGCGTCGAGCTCCGAGCCGCGCAGGTCGACGACCGCCTCGAGCACCTCCGGCAGCTCGAGCAAGGCCGCCTCGACCTCCCCGGGCTCGATGCGCTGACCGCGCAGCTTCACCTGCCCGTCCCGCCGGCCGAGGTACTCGATCACCCCTCCGGCGCGCCGCCGGAGGGCGAGGTCGCCGGTCCGGTAGAGGCGATCGCCCGGCGCCGCGGCGAGGGGATCGGGAACGAAACGCTCGGCGGTGAGGGCCGGCCGGCCGAGATAGCCCCGGGCGAGCTGCACGCCGCCGAGGGCCAGCTCGCCGGCGACGCCGGCGGGGAGCGGCGCGCCGTGGCGATCGAGGACGCGCACCCGCGTGTTCGCCACCGGCATCCCGAGGGGAATCGGAGCGGCGGCATCCTGCGGCGTGCAGCGGTGGACGGTGACTTCGATCGCCGCTTCGGTCGGTCCGTAGAGGTCGTAGAGCGCCGGGCCGGGCTCCGGGTAGAGACGGAAGAAGCGCGACACCAGATCCGGCGCCAGGGCCTCGCCGCTGGCGATCACCCGGCGCAGCACACCGCCGCAGTCGGCCGCCTCCGGCGCATCGAGGAACAGGCGCAACAGCGAGGGGACGAAGTGGAGGGTGGTGACGCCGTGCTGCCGAATCTGCGCGGCGACGACGACGGGATCGGCGGCGCCAGCCGGCGCCATCACCAGGCGGCCGCCCGCGATCAGCGGCCAGAACAGCTCCCAGAGGGACACGTCGAAGCCGATCGAGGTCTTGTGCAGGACGGACTCACCGGGCTCGAGGGCCATCTCGTCCTGCCCCCAGAGCAGCCGGTTGACCACCGAGCGGTGACTCACCGCCACCCCCTTCGGTCGGCCGGTCGAACCCGAGGTGTAGAGGACGTAGGCGAGCTGGTCGGGGTCGACCGAGGGAAGCCGCGCCTCCGAGTCGCCCTCTGCCGTTGCGCTGTCGTAGAGGGCGCTGTCGTCGACCCGTACCAGGACGCCCCGCTGGGCCGCCTCGGCCAGTGCCGGCGCCCGCCGCAGGCCCGCGGCGTCGGCCACCACCAGCGGCCGGTCGCCGCCGCCCAGGGCGTCGCCGGCGATCCACGCCAGACGCTCCTCGGGATGCTCCGGATCGAGGGGCAGAAAGGCCGCGCCGGCGGCGTTCACGCCCAGCAGAGCGACGATCAGATCGGGCGAGCGTTCGCAGCAGACGGCCACCGGGCGTTCGGCCCCGGCCCCGGCCGCGGACAATCGCGCCGCCAGCCGGCGCGCGCGGCGCATCAGCTCGCGGTAGGACAGGGCACGCTCACCGCATCGCACCGCCTCCTCCTCGGGGTAACGTCGGGCGGTGCTAGCGACCAGCTCGTGCAGCACCACATCGGCCTCCGGATAGGCAACCGCGGTGGCGTTCCAGCGTTCTTCCCGTTCACGGTCGGCCACCGGCAGCAGCGGGCGCGCCAGGTGGCTGGCCTCGGGATCGGCCGCCACCGCCGACAGCGCTCCGATGTAGAGCTCGACGATTTCCTCCGCCAGCTCGGCGTCCGGTCCGCCGACGGACGGCGGTCGGGTGTCGAGGGCGATCTCGAAGCGGCCCGAACCGTGGTCGAGGTGGAGCTGAACGGTCAGCGGGTAATAGGTCTGATCGCTGGCGTCGCCGCTGACGATCTCGAGCCCCGGAATCCCGTCGAGCTCGCCGTAGACGTGGAAGTGGGTGAAGTTGAACAGGCTGTCGAACAGCGTTTCGCCGCCGTTCTCGCGCACCAGCTCCGCCATCGGGAAGCGCCGGTGGGGCAGCATCTCCCGTTCCGCCGCCGTCGCCGCGGCGGCCAGCTCGGCCCAGCTCCGATTCCCCAACTGCAATCGCAAGCAGACCGGATTGAGGAAGAGGCCGAGGGTGCGGTCGCTGTCCGGCAGGTCGGGCCGACCATGGAACAGCATGCCGGTGAGGACGTCGTCCTCACCGGTGATCCGGCCGGTGACGGCGACGTGCACCGCCAGCAGCAGACCCTTGAGCGGCAGATCGAGTCGTTTCGCGGCCGCCACCAGCGCCGCCCCGACCGCCCGCGAGCTCCGCCGCCGCACTCTCCCTGCCGGCTGCGCCGACACCGGCGAGGGCAATCGCCCACGAGGCGCGCCGGCGGTCACTTGGCGCCAGAACTCGCGCGCCTCCGGGGCCTCCAGGGCCTGCCGCTCGAGGGCGACGTGATGGCGCGGCGCGGCAGCCGGCGAGGAACGAGCTGGTAGCGACCCGCCGGCGGCCAAACCGGCATAGTCCTCGAGCAGCTCGCGCATCAACCGGGCAACGCTCCAGCCATCGAGAATTGGCTCGGCAACGGTCAGCTGGCTCTCGTCCGCGGAGAGACGGTGGGCCGTGACCCTGAGCAAGGGCGCCCGCTGCCAATCGAACGGCCGGCGGCACTCGGCGACCAGCCAGCTCTCGAGCTGTGGGAGCCGATCCGACGCTGGCAGGGGGCGCAGGTCGACGACCACCGGCAGCGTCGCAACCCGTCGGTGAATCCGCTGCAGCGGCCGCCGGAAGCCACCCAGGTCGAAGCTCGTGCGCATCGCTGGGTGGCGTGCGACGAGGGCGGCGAGAGCGGCGGACAGGGCTCCGCCGTCGAAGCGCCCGCGCAGTCGCACCGTGGTGACGTAGACCTCGTAGTCGGGGCTGTGCTCGCGGTGAAAGACCAGGCCGGCGTAGACGCGGGTCAAGGGATAGGCGTCCTCGAGCTCCGAGTCCTCGGCGAGAGCTCTCTCGTCGGCGCGCAGCAGGCTGAAGGGCTGCGGCCCTCGGGGCGTCGCCTCCAGCGGGCGGGCGATGGCTGCCAGCTCTTCCAGGGTCGGCCGGCGGAAGATGTCGTCGAGGCTCAGCTCCAGCCCCGACTGGCGGGCCGCAGCGACCACCTGGAGCGCACGGATCGAATCGCCGCCGAGGCGGAAGAAGCTGGCCTCACGGCCGTTCACCGGCGCGTCGAGGACCCGCTCCCAGATAGCCGCCAACGTCGTCTCCGCCTCGCCCCGGGGCGCCCCGCCGGCGGCGGCCACCGCCGGCGGGGCCGGCAAGGCGCGCCGGTCGAGCTTGCCGCTCGCGGTCAGCGGCAAGGGCTCGAGACGCACCAGCAGGGATGGCACCAACGCGGCGGGCAGACGCTCACCGAGCCGACGCTTCAACTCGTCGTCGGAGGCAACTTCGGTGCCGTCTCCCAGCGGCTCCCAGTAGGCGATCAGGCGTCCAGCGTCGGCGATCACCGCCGCGCGGTGCACCGCCGGGTCGGCGGCCAGCGCCGCCTCCACCTCGCCCGGCTCGATCCGGATTCCGCGCACCTTGACCTGGCGGTCGACGCGGCCGAGGAACTCGAGCGCACCATCCCAGCGCCGCCGGACCCGGTCGCCGCTGCGATAGGCGCGCGCGCCCGGCTCGGCGGTGCCGGGCTCGGGCACGAAGGAAGCGGCGGTGCGCGCCGGATCACCGAGATAGCCACGCGCCAGACCGGCGCCGGCGATGTAGAGCTCCCCGGGGACGCCAACCGGTACCGGACGCAGCGCAGGATCGAGCACGTGGAGCCGCAGGCCGGTGATCGCATGACCGATCGGCGGTGCGCTCTGCCGCTCCGCCGGATCGCACCGCCACCAGCTCACGTCGATCGCCGCTTCCGTCGGACCATAGAGGTTGTAGAGCTCACACTCGGCCGGCCGGCGCTCGAAGAACCGCTCCACCTGCGAGGCGGGAAGCGCTTCGCCGCTGGTCACCAGCCGGCGCAGGGTGCTCGAGCTCGCCAGCCCACCGAGCTCGAGAAAGGGCGCCAGCAGCGAAGGGACGAAATGCACCGTGGTGACCGCGAAGCGGGCGATCGCACTGGCCAAGTACTCCGGATCACGCTGCCCCCCGGGCCGCGCCACGACCACCGTCGCGCCGACCATCAGGGGCCAGAACATCTCCCACACCGAAACATCGAAGCCGGCCGGGGTCTTGTGCAGCACCGGCTCGCCGGGCTCGAGGCAGAAGGCGTCCTGCATCCAGACCAGACGGTTGAGCAGCGCGCCGTGGGGAACGACGACGCCCTTCGGCTGGCCGGTCGAGCCGGAAGTGAAGAGCACGTACGCCGGATGGGCGGGCTCGACGGCCGGCGGGCGCCAGGCGGAATCCCGTGCCGCCACGTCGACGAGGCGCAGCACCGGCAAGCCGTGGGCCAAGAGCGCCTCGCCGTCTCCGATGGCGAGAATCGCCACCGGCCGCGCCGCCGCCAGCATCGTCGCCACCCGGGCGGAGGGCTCGCCGGCCGGCAGCGGTAGGTAGGCAGCTCCGCCGAGGAGAACGCCGAGGAACCCGACGAGACGCTCGGGAGAACGCTCGCCGGCGACGGCGACGACCGTCTCTGGACCGGCGCCGAGGGCCTGGAGCCGCACCGCCACGGCTTGGGCGCGGGCGACGAGGTCCGGGTAAAGCACCTCTTCCGCCTCGCCGATCAGGGCCGCCGTGGTCGGATGACGCTGGGCGGTGGCGACGATCCGCTCCGGAAGCAGCGCTCCGCCGACCGTTCCCGGACCGGTGTGATTCCACAACTCGAGCTCGCGCTGCTCGGTCGGCAAGAGCAGAGGCAGGTGCGATAGCGGCCGATCAGGATCGGCGGCCGCGGCCGAGATCAGGGCGACGAGGTGATCGAGGAGGCGCTCAGCGGTCGTCGGGTCATGGAGGTCGCGGTCGAACAGCAGATCGAGAATCAGACCGCCCCCCGGCGCTGCCGCCGCAGTCAGCTCGAGCTCGACCTGGCAAGCAGGCCGTTGCAGCGGGAACGACACCAGCTTCAGGTCGCCAGCGAGGACCTCGAGCTCGGGAACGCCGAACGCGAAGCCGGCGAGGACGCCGCCTCGCGAGGACGCCGATCGACCCGGCCGTGACGCTCCTTCCGCCTCACGGTGGACCGACTGCCAGTTGACGACGGTCTGAGCCAGCGGCGGTCGCGAGGGATCGCGGTCGCCAAGCAGCTCGCCGACGAGCTCTGCCAGCGGCACCTCGGCACGCTCCAGGGCGTCCCGCAGGGCCTTTCCTTCGGCGGCGGCGATCTCCGCGAAGGAGCTCGCGGCCGTGACCGGATTGCGCACCAGAGTCCGTTCGACCAGGTACCCGATCACGCGAGCAAGCAACGGATGATCACGCCCGGCCGATGGCGTCGCAACGACGAAGTCGCCGCCCCCGCCATGGCGAAGCAGAAGTGCGCGCCAGCCGGCGAGGAGCACCGCGAAGGGCGTCACGGCGACCGCCGCGGCGATTCCTTCGAGGTCCGACCGCAATCCCTCGGGGGTGCGCTGCACGCTGCCGGCACGCCCCCGGAAGCGCGCTCGCCGGGGGCGGTCCGGGGTCAGATCGAGATCCTCCGGGAGGGGGTCGAGAACCTCCCGCCAGCGACTGCGAATCTGGTCGCCCCGCTCGCCTTCGAGCCGACTCTGGCGCCAGCGATCGACCGCCGGCGAATCCGTCGCCACCGGCGGCAACGGCGAGTCAGGAGCCGACGCCAGGGCGCCGAGCTCGGCTACCAGCACGGCGAAGGAGCCGAGGTCCGCGACCAGGTGATGTACCGAAACGACCAGGACATCGCGCCTGCTGGACCGGCGGTAGAGGCGAAAGCGCACCGCCGGAGCCGCCTGCAGATCGAAGGGCCGATAGGCCTCGGCAGACGCCGCCTGCTCGAGTCGGGAACGACTCCAGCCCGTCGCGTCGATCACCTGCCAGTCCGGCGCCACCTCGGCCAGCACTTCCTGCACGGCGCTGGCACCGGCCGCCGGGAAGCGGGTCCGCAGGGCGGCGTGGCGCGCGCTCAAGGAGGCGATGGCAGTACCCAGCCGAAGGACATCGGTTTCGCCCTCGAGCTCCGCGGCACCGGCGATGTGGAGTGCGGCCGAGTCGGGATTTCGGCGCCACTCGATCCACAGACCGAGCTGCGCCGGCGACAGCGGAAAGCGGCCCGGCGGCCCGGGCGGCTCCGGTGGCTTCAGCGGCCCCGGCTGCAAGGCGTCGCCACCGGTCGACAGCCTTGCGGCGAGCACCGACAAGGAGGCGCCGCCGAGCAGGTCGGCCGCGCTCAACCCGCTCCCGAGGGTGCGCTCGATGCGATGTGCCAGCTCGGTGGCGGCGAGGGAGTCGAGGCCTTGCTCCACCAGCGGCCGCTGGCGGGCGACGGGGCCTTCGAGGCACTCCTCGGCGACGGTTTCGAGCCAATCGAGGACCGCTCGACGCCCCGCCATCGCGCCGCCGTCATGGAGCGACGCCGGACCCGGCTCGGAGGGAGCCGCAGACGAAGTCGGCTCGGCAGCGGGCGCCTCGACGGCGGCGAGCTCTTCGGCGGGCGTTTCGACGACCGGCAGATCCCCGGCCAACCAGGCCGCTCGACATGCCGCGCGCCGCACCTTGCCCGAGGTGGTTCGCGGAATCGCGCCGGCTGTCACTGGAACCACGGTCGCGGCGACCTCCATCTCGGAGGCCGCGGCCGCCCTCACCGCCGCCGCGGCTCGGGCCACGGCGTCCGGTCGGGGTCGGCGGCCGACCTCGACCACGACCACCGCCCGCCGCTCCCCCGCCACCTCGGCCTCGAAGGCCGCCGCGCCAGCAATGCCCGCGCAGGCCGAGGCGACCGCTTCGAGATCATGGGGATGGAGGTTGCGGCCGCGCAGCACCATCAGGTCGCTGAGTCGGCCGGTGACGAAGAGATCGCCGGCGGCGTCGACGAAACCGAGATCACCGGTTCGAAGGAAGCGGGGATCGGAAGCCCCTTCTTTCTCGGCGAGGGCGGCGCCGAAGACGCTCGCCGTCTCCTCCGGTCGTCCCCAATAGCCGGCCGCCACACTGTCGCCATGGACCCAGATCTCGCCGATCCGGCCGGTCGCAAGGGCCCGCCGACGCTGTGGATCGACCACCGCGATCCGCTGATCGCCGCGCGGCCCGCCACAGGCCACCAGCCGTCGTCCCGCGGCGGCCTCCGCAGGCTCGGCGTGGTGCCCTTCCAAGGCCGCTGGATCGAAGCTCGCGACCCGGGCTCCGGAACCTGCCCGACCGCCGGAAACGAACAGCGTCGACTCCGCCAGCCCGTAGCAGGGGAAGAACGCAGAACGGTCGAAGCCGACGGGAGCGAAGGCCTCGGCAAAGGCATCCAGGGTGTCGGCACGCACCGGCTCGGCGCCATTGAAGGCGACTCGCCACGACGACAGGTCGAGGCCGGCGCGTTCCTCGGGAGGGATTCGCCGCACGCAGTGGGCGTAACCGAAGTCGGGACCACCGGCGGTCGTACCGCGGTAGCGGTCGATCGCCTCGAGCCAGCGGCGCGGCCGCTGCACGAAGGACGCCGACGGCATCAGCACACAGGTCGCGCCGCAATAGAGCGGCTGCAGAACCGCTCCGAGAAGCCCCATGTCGTGGTAGAGCGGCAGCCAACTCACCACCACCGAATGCTCAGACTGATCGAAGGCGTCGCGGATCTGCTCCTGGTTGTGGAGCAGATTGCGGTGACGGACGACGACCCCCCGTGGCCGGCGGGTCGAGCCCGAGGTGTATTGAATCAGGGCAATGGCGTCCGGATCGGCGGCAAGCGGCCGCCACGAAGCGCCGAGATCCCGGGTTTCTCCCGAGGTGACGAGATCGTCGACGGCGACCGCCGTCAGCGCCTTCAACTCGGGATAGAGCCGCCCGGCACGGTCGCCGGCACCGCCACCCTCGAGCAGCCACCGCGGGCGAGCATCGGCGAGGACGGCTTCGAGCGCCGGCGACGGCCGACCAGGGCGCGGCGGCGACACCGGCACCGCGATTCGGCCGGAGTACAGGCAGGCGACAAAAGCCACCACGAAGTCGAGCCCAGGCGGCAAGACCAGCAGCGCTCGATCACCGGGCTCGCCGACGCCCTGAAGGCGCGCCGCCAACACCCGCGCTCGGCGATCGAGATCGCCATAGCTGAGCTCGGCGACGAGCTCCTCGCCTCGCGCCAGAAAGCGGAAGGCGGTGCGCTCGGGATGGTCGCCGGCCCGGCGCCGAACGATCTGGTCGAAGGATTCCACCTTCGCACGGGCGGCTCGTTGAAAAGCCATCACGTCCTAGATCCCCCAGACCGAAGCAACGGCGTCCTGAAGGACACACCGAATGCTTCGGAACCTCGACCCGCCGAAGGGAGCTTCGGGGAGCCGCTGCGCTTCTGGACCTCACCCATCGGATAAACCGGCGATCTACCGGTGAATCACCGACGGGACGATGGATCACCACCCGCGACACCTACGCGGTAGGCGAAGCAGGCGGCCGAAGGGCCTTCGTCTCGGATGCCAGCGACAACACGCCCAGTCTCGAACCGCGCCACCGGCAACGGTGGCGAGGCGAGCTAGGCGAAGCTCACGGCGATCTGTTCAGAAGGCGTCGTGGGACCGATCGTCGAGAACCCCGATCGTCGGGGGAACTCGAGTCGTCGGAGGGTGGTACGACTCAGGAAGGGGGACCGCGGGGAGAGCCGAGGTCGAGGGTCGTCTCGAGCAGGGGAATGCTCGGCAGAGCTTCCACGGACTGCGCGGCCACCACCAAAGAAATCGCGGTCAGCGGAACCGTGCTGATGGCCTCCGACAGCAGAAGCTGACAAGGAGCACACTCGGCCTCGAACTCCGTTAGATGCTCGTGGCCGTGGAGTCCCACCCAGAGGGAGAAAGCGAGCAGGGCGATCGCCGCGAAGGCGACCAGCCGGCTTTCTCGACCTCTGAGAGTTATCTGCATGATTGCAACTTTATCAATAGATTAGAGGGTTGTCCAGAAAATTCCTTTTCAAAGCGCCTTCGGCGTAGGCGGTTTTACCGTGGGATTCCGACCACGATCAGGAGTGTCAAGATGAACGGGATAAAGCGGCGAGTCTGAGCCGCGTAAGCGTCGTACTCGGCGCCGAAAATCTCGCGCAGCCAGGCTTCTTCCCGACGGATTCGAATCCCGAGCCAGATGCCGTAGACGACCAACGCGATGCCGGCGGCCACCAGGCTGCGCAGAATCAAGACGGCCCCGACGGTCACCATCACGAGACCGACGTACCCCGGGTGTCGCAGGTAGCGGAAGATTCCGTCACGAACCAGAACCGTTGGCGCGGCGGTGACGAACATCGGCGTGTCGACCCGCCGGAAAGCGGCGGCGGCTTGGCGTTGGATCAGAATTCCACCGACCGCGAGAGCGATGCCGAGGACGCTGATGTAGGCGGGGTAGTCGGCCGCCGGACCGGAGGTCCGATCGATCACCGCAATCAACACGATCAGCACCCGCGTCAGCGCCCTGAAGTTGTCCTCCAGCGACATCTCACCCACTTGCTTGTAGCCGGCGGTGGCTCCTCTGGTGAGGATCTCACCCGCGATGATGAGCAAGAAGAAGGCGGTGTCGCTCCAGCTTCTCGTCACCCACCCCAGGCCACCTGCCGCCAGCGTCGGAAGGGCGATATAGCGGAGGATCGAGTAATCGAGCAGCGAGAGTAATGGTCGCCAGTCCCGGGTTTCTTTCATGAGTAGTGCCCTCCTCCTCGAGGTTTTCGTTGGCCCACCAAGGACGGCGCCGCCAGCAGCAGCCAGGCAAAGCACCGACAGTGCCGAGCGCTGCCGCGCCGGCACCACGAGCGACGGACGACGTCGTCAGCCGCTACCAACGGAAAGACGACTCAGGCAGGCGGACCGCGGCAGGGGAGGAGAGTGCGAGCCGCCAGGACAGCGGAGCGGACCGGACAGGGAACAGAATCGCCCACCTCGCGCAAGCTCGGCGCCGCGATCGGCGTCTGCGGCACGGTCCCTTGAACGTGAGCGACGTGGCAAGGCGCGCAGTCCTGGTCGACACCATCCTCGTGCTGATGCTCGACCATGAGGATCCCTTGAGAGCCGAGCAAGAACAGCACAGCGACCACCGCAACCCAGGGCCGTAGCACGGGCGGCAGCGGCGGACGCAGGGCAGGGCTTTTCATGGTCTTTCGAAATAACATTGCAATGTTCGAATAAATGGTAACCACCAGCGAGCTCCCTGACAACCGTTCTGGTCTTTCAGGAAGGTTGGTGGGGACGACCAGAGTCGCAATCGTCGAGCCCGCCGCCCCTCGGGCAGCCCTGTTCAATCGTGGGTGGCGATGAGAAGGGTGTTGGCTCGGCGGCGGGCGCAGCCGAGGGCGGTTTCTAGGCTGGCGGGGTCGAGGGCGGCGAAGCTCTCGTCGAGGAGGACGATGTCGGGCTCTTGGAGCAGCACCCGGGCGAGGTAGACGCGGCTGGCTTCGCCGTGGGAGAGGCGCCAGCCGCTCTCGCCGATGGGCTGCATGAGGCCGGCGGGCATGCGGGTGATGAGCTCACCGAGGCCGAGCTCGTCGCAGATCTCGCCGGCGACGGCGAGATCCTCTGGGCTCGGCGGCCAGTTGCGCCCGAGGAGGAGGTTGAAAGCCAGCGGGGCGGCGAAGAGATGATTGTCGTGGAATTGCGGTGCCGCCGCCACTCGGCGGTGCCAAGCGATGGCGCCCCAAGCGTGCAGATCGGCGCCGCGCAGCAGCATGACCCCCGCCTGCGGCCGCCGCAGGGCCGCCAGCAGGGAGATCAGGGTGGACTTGCCGCTGCCGGAGTCGCCGGAGAGGAGAACGCGATCGCCGGACCGGAGCTCGAGGCCGCAGGCGTCGAGGGTTCGGCGACCACGGCCGGGGTAGCGAAAGTCGATGCCCTGGGCGGTCAGCACCACGGCGTCGGCATCTCGGGTTTCGGCTTCGGCAACGGAGTCGATCTCGGGGGAACCCTCCGGTTCTCGGCGCGTCGCGGCGCCGTAGAGGCTCGCCACCTGACGCCATGCGACGGCGGCCGCGGTCAGGCTCGAAAGGCCACCGGCCACGCCCTGAAGTCCGCGCGCGGCGAGCAGGATTCCTCCCAAGGCGATCGCCACGGAGGCGGCCGAGGTGCCACCGGAGAGGAGCGCCGGTGCCAGGGCGAGCAAGGCGGCGAGGAGCCAGCCGCGGGTGGCGAAGATCTGGATGCGCGGCATCAGTCTGTCGAGGCGCCGCGAGCGCTGCAGATAGCTCTCCAGCTCGGCGTCCTCGGCGTCGTGCCAGTGCTCTCGGGACTCCTGGACCAGTCGGGTCCGCTGGCCGAGCAGGCGTTCGACCAGATGGTCGGTCATGCCGACCCTCTCTTCGGCCCAGCCCCGCCGTTCGAGGTAGAGCCGCCAGCCGGCCACGCCGAGGGCGAAGAGCCAGCCGACGAGCAATAGGGCATGCAATGCACCGCCGGCCCCCAGGGCGAGCACGCCGGCGGCGAGAGCGATCTCGACGATGGCCAGCATCGCGGTGAAGCCGCCACCAAGGGCCAGATCTTCGACCCGCTCGGCCTCCATCACCTTCCCGAGCAGCTCGCCGGCACCTTGGTCGCGGATCTCTTCCGGGTCGAGCCGCAGGGAGCCCGCCAGCAGACGATGTTTGAGCAGAGCACCGGCGCCGAGGGCCGCCGTCCCCTCGGACCACAAAGCCACCGCCTGCAGAGGAATCAAGGTGACGAGAAGAAGGGCCCAGGCAACCAGCCAACCGGGATCGAGACGGCCCTCGAGAACGCCGCGACCGAGCACAGCCCAGGAAGTGATCAACAAGACCCAGGAGGCGGCGTGGGCAATGGCCAGGCGACCGAGGCGGCCGAACAAGCCGGCGCGGCGAAGCTGACTCGAGGTGCGGGCCCCAGGCGGCAAGCGCAGCGACCAGCCCTCGACACAAGGCTCACCGCGGAGGCGCTCGCTGAGCAGGGCGCGGCCGGCGCGAGGCCGGCGTCGGGCCGGAACTCCGGCGCGTTCGAGAAGAGCCTCGACCTCGTGAGCGCCCTCGTCTTCGAGGGGAGCGCGCAAGACGGCGGCCAAGCGCCGCGCCGGCAGTCGGACGATCGAGCCGTCGGCGCTGACCAGACGGACTCGCGCCCCGCCCCCGAGTATCGCCAGCCAGCGGTCGTTCCCGGTCGACCGAAGTAGCAACGGCTCGACGCCGGACAGCAGATGGTCGACATCCCGATAGGAAGCCGAAACCGGCCAGGCCTCGACTCCCGCCCGCTGGGCCGAGGCGGCGATGGCCGCGGGGTTGGTCTCGGTGTTCCCTTCCGCCTCCCCTCCACCCTCGCCGTGGGCCGAGCGGTCGCCGGCCAAACCGGCGGCGCGGGCGAGGGCCGGAATCGCCGCGGTCAAGCGTTCCTCCGGCCAGGCCAGGGCGCCCTCGAGCGTCATCGCTCCGCCTCCACTGGGCTTGCGGAAATACATCCGTCGACGAGATGCAGTCGTCGCCAATCCGGATCGGCCCAGGCAGCGGCTTCTTTCTCGAGCAGGCGTCCGTAGCGGGAGCCGGAATCGACCGCCAGCTTGGCCGGCTCGCCGGCTTCGACAATGCGGCCGCCGTCGAGAATCACCATCTGGTCGAAGTCCCGCACCGAAGCGGCATCGTGGGTGGCGCAGATCAAGGTGGCGCGGGGCCACCATTCGCGAGCGTTCTGGAGTAGGCGGGTGCGCTGCGCGCGGTCGAGACCGCGAAAGGGCTCGTCGAGCAGCACCAGACGGGCCGCCGGCCGTCCGAGGGCGCGACCAAAGCGCACCCGCTGCCCTTCACCGCCGGAGACCAAGCCGCCGCCCTCCCCGAGGCGCGTGGCGAGGCCTTCGGGCAGCTCTTCGAGGACTCCCACCAACTCGGCGGCGGAGAGCAGGTCAGCCAGCGGCGCCGCCCGCGATTCTGCGCCGTAGCGCAAGTTGTCGAGCAGCGGACGATTCCACAACCGCACCCCCGGGTCGACCCAGGCGGTGGCGGCCCGTAGGCGCGCCAGAACCACGGCATCGAGAAGCTCGCCGTCGATTCGAGTTTCGCCTTCGGCGGGCGTTTGCAAACCCAGGAGAAGCCCGAGCAGGGTCGATTTTCCAGCGCCCGACGGACCCAGAACCGCCACCCGGCGACCGGCTCCGATCTCGAGGTCGAGACCTTCGAGAACGGGACCACCCGCCCCCGTCACGGATACGCCGTGCAGCGAGATGGCAACGCCTTGGGATCCTCGTGAGACGGCGTGGACCTCGGCCCCGGTCTCGGACTCGTAGTCCGGCGCTCCGAGGGGCTCCAGCATTCGCACCGCCACGCTGCGATGGGACGGAATCTGCTCGAGGCCGGCGGCGATCTCGCCGCCGAGCTCGGGAAGCTTGAGCGCCCAGTAGGCGAGCAAGAGGGCACCTCCCCCGATTCCGTGGTCCGCGACGTGCAGCCCGACCAGCGCCGCCGCCATCCCGTAACCCACCAACGACTGCACCACCATCGCCGCCAGGGCACCGCGAAGCTGGCTGGTTCCGGCTTCCTGCCAATGCTCCAGAATCTCGTCGTGCTGGCGCCGCACCAGCGGCTCGGCGCCATGGGAGCGAACCGCCAGCAGACCGAGCAGTGCATCGAGCTGGAGGCGAGCCAGGGCCGCGCCGTGATGTCGCATGCGCAGCTCGCGCTCGCCGAGGAAGGGCTGGAGCGCCAGGGGCACGGCAACGGCGAGGACGGCGGCGAGGACCGCCAGGGGAGCGGTTCCGGGGAACAGCCAACCGAGGGCGAGGGCGGTGACGGCCAGCTCGCAGCCGGCGCCGAGAATGCCCAGAACGGCCGCAGGGAACGTGCGCAACCACACGGCGCTGTGGGCCCGTTCGGCGAGATCGGACGGCAACCGGCTGCGAAACCAGCGCTCGCCGAGGCGTGGAATCTTCTCCAGAAAGGCCACTCGCAGGCGCGCTTCGAGGCCGCGACCGAGATCGCGGGCACCAAGGGCGACGGTGAGCTCGAGAAGCGCCAGCGCGGCGGCGAAGGCGAGCAAGACAGCCAGCGCCCCCGGCAGCTGGCCGGTTCCGCCGAGCTGATCTGCGATGCGGAGCAGGCCGTTGAGCAGCAGAGCCTCGCAGGCGGCGAGGAGGGAAGCCACCGCCGCGGCCGCACCCAGCGCCATCAGGCTGCGTCGTCCGCCCTGGCGCAGGAATCCGAGCAGCCGCCGCATCGGCCCCGGCTCGCTTCTTGGCGCCACCGAGTCGCCGAGCCGAGGACCGACTCCGGGTAGTGAAGGAATCGTCGGCGAGTCGGCCGTCTGCCTCCGGCCGAGAGCCCGCACCAGGACGGCACCGCGCAGCGTCAGAGCGGTCGCGGACGCCGGCGATTCGGTCACTGTCGCCGGCCGGACCGACCAAAAGCGCGCAGGAACGATCTTCTCCGGCCGGTCGGCGGCGGCCGCCTCGACCGCCAGGCGTTCCACCAGACGGGTCGCCTCCGGGCCGCGCCGGATGGCGCCGGCCGAGCTCAGGCTGTCGCACAGGCGAGTCGCCGCATCCAGGGCCGCCAGGCCGAGCCAGCCCGGAACCGCCCGAGCCGACTCTTGAATCCTGTCGGCGGCGGCTTCCGCGCCCAGGCGGCTCAACCGTGAGCGCACGATCGCCGTCGCCTCGGGCCCTTCCGACCACTGCCGCCAGTCGGCCGCCGCCACTTCGTGCTGGTGAACGTAGACGTCGTCGAGAAAACGGCGGGCCGACGGCCAGCGGCGGCCGGTCGCTGGGTCCATCACTTGGAGGCGCGAGCCGTGGCGCCGCCAAAGGACGACGAAGTGAGTGACTCCTCCGGCGAGCACGACCACCACCGCCGGTAGGGCCTGGGCCGAAGGGATCAGCAGGTCTTCGGCCGGCACCATGACCTGCTCCGCCTCCAGTCCGGAGGCCGTCGCAAGCTCTTCGATGGCCGCGATGGAAGTGCCGTCGATGCCGGTCTGACAGGCCTCCCGCAGGCGCCCGTAGGCGGCCTCGATTCCGAAGCCGGCAAGCAGCGAGCAGAGAACCGCGGGACCGCAGTCCATCGCCGAAGACTGCACCGTTTCCGGAATCAGAAAACGACGCTTCGGCGCATTCATCGTTCTCGTCATCCCGCGGCCCCGAGGAGCTCCCGCTTCAGCCGCCGCTGGGCACCGGCCGGTCGAGGGTTCCGCCGGCGGCGCGCAGCACCCAGCGCGCCGGAGTCACCGTCTCGACGGCGACCTCGGCCGTCGCGGTCAGACCGTGTCGCGGCGAAACGCCACGGGGGGGCGACGGCGCGAGAGCCAGCTCGGCGCGCAGTCGGCCATCGTTCGGCTCGTCGGCAACCCGCTCGACGGTGGCTTCGACGGCACCGAAGTCGGTCCAGGGATAGGCGTCGAGGCGCAGCCAGGCGGACTGCCCCGGAGCGAGCCGACCGAGCGCTGAGGGCGGAAACCAGGCGACGGCGCGGATCGCTCCGTCGGGCAGCACGTCGGCCAGCCGCTCGCCGGTCGCCACCACCGCTCCGACCTGCACCTCGGCAAGGCGCGCCACTCGCCCAGCGACGGGAGCCACCACTCTCCGCTCGGCGATCTCATGCTGCAAATGCTCGAGGTGGGCAGCCAGCTCCGCGGCCTCCCCCTGCACCGTGACCCGCTCATGCTCGAGGTGGGCGGCACGGGCTTCGAGCTCCGTCTGCTGGCCGCGGATCGAGGTCTGGAGGGCTTCGAGATCGGCGCTTTCGGCTTCGGAGCGAGCGCGGCTCTTCTCGACCTCGCCGCGGTAGCGCTGCCGATCGAGGTCGGACAACAGGCCCTCTTCGTGCAGCCGTCGAGCCCGCTGATGCTCCGATTCCGCCACCCGCCCGACGATCGTTTCGACCTCTTGCTGCAAGCCCGCGGCCCGCAGCCGTTCTTGACCGGCGGCGCGCTCGAGATCCAAGAGTCTCGCCACCAGATCGGACTCCTCCGCGATCGAGGCGAGCTGGCGCTCGAGCGCCTCGAGACGGGTCTTGGCCTCGGTGAGCTCGAACTCGGCGTCTTCCGCTTCGAGATCGAACAGCGGGTCGCCGGCGGCAACCGCCTCACCGAGACGAGCGTGGACCGCCACGATCCGGCCACCGAGGGGAGCGTCGACGGGATGGACTTCGGCGGCGCTCTCGAGGCGAGCTTCGGTGGCGACCTCGTACACCCGGATCTCGCCGCAGGCGAACCAGCCGCCCCAGGCGAGCAGGAAGAAGGTGACGATTCCGAGACGCGGCAGCCAGCGCCGGAGATCGTCACCGGCGATCAAGGAGGTGGATCTGGAAAAAGGGAAGGATTTGGGGTCGGGTAAGGACACGACGACTCACCCGTTCCGGGAACAGGTCTTCCAGGTGGCGGCCCGGCGCCGGCTGCGACCAGCCGCCGGCACCACAGCGCGCCGCGAGCTCAGCCAGCCGGGTTTAGCCGGTGTGACGGCCCTGATAGCTGGTCTTGTGGCCCTTCCTACCGGTTGCGCCGCAACCGCAGGTCGGAGCGAGACCCGCCTTGACGTTGGTCTTCACCTTCATGAGTGTCCTCCTTTCCGGCCGGACGCCAATGGACCCCGGTCCGGCGGTGATCACAATCGGTGTGATCGAAAATCTGAAAAAACGAGCACTTAAGGCTACGCCCGTTCGATCGGTAGGTCAAGGAAGCAGCCCCGGCCGGCCGGTTCCGCCCGGCGGCAGCAGCGGCCAGCGGCTCGAAGCAACGGTGCCACCGAGGACCGATAGGATCCTGCCCCGAAGGAGACCGAATGAGCTCGATGCGATCACACACCGGCCCGGTGGCGCTGTTGGGAATCGACTGTGCCGTCAGCCGCACCAATCTCGGCGCGGCGGTGGGCGTGTTCACCCAGGGACGGCTGCGGTGCTCGGGTTTCGTCGAGCCGGTGCCGTCGGCGATGGCGGCGTGGCTGCGTGAGCAGCGCGCCGCGGGCCGACCGGTGCTGGTCGCCCTCGACGCTCCCCTGGGCTGGCCGGAAGACCTCGGCGCCTCGCTGGCGTCGCACTCGGCCGGCGAGGAGTTGCCGGGGGAGCGCAACCTGCTGTTCCGACGCGAGACGGATCGCTGGGTGAGGGCCCGGATCGGCAAGCAATCGCTGGACGTCGGGGCCGATCGCATCGCCCGCACGGCCCATGCCTCCCTCGAGCTGCTGACCGCCCTGCGGCAAGAAGCGGACGAAGCCCTGCCTATGATCTGGAGCCCCGAGGCGCTCTCGACCGGCGGCAGTATCGAGGTCTATCCCGCCGCAACGCTGCGGGCTTGGAGCTTTCCGAACGCCGGCTACAAGGGAGCTTCTGAAGTCGGCCGGAGCAAACGACGGGAAATCCTCGCCTGCATGACCGGCGCGGGGGTCGACGTGCCCGAGGCGCTACGCCAGGAAGCGCTGGCGAGCGATCATCGGCTCGATGCTCTGATCTGCCTGCTCGCCGGCCACGACTTCCTGGCCGGCCTCTGCTCGCCTCCGGAGAACCTTCCCCAGGCGCAGAAGGAGGGATGGATGTGGGTGCGCGAGCCGACATCCTCCAACGTGCCATGAATCGATCCGGCGGGCCCGCGAATCGCTGAGCGGTCGGTTCGTCGAACGGCGAGCCGGCTGTTCTAAGCTGTCACCTCAACAATTCTCGCGCAGCACCTAGTGGGTTCTCGCTCTTGCGTGGCCGACCCTGCTGGGCTTCCGCCCGATGCATCGAACCAACTTCCGAGGGACCCCATGAAGACCCGAGAGCATTGCCACTCTGAGAGTTTCGCGACCTCCCCCAAGAAGCTGTTCCAGCTCTTGCACACTCCGAGCGCCATCTGCGAATGGTGGGGCGCAGCGCAAGCGATCGTCATGCCTGAAACGGAGGGCCTGTGGGTCGCGATTTGGGGCGCATCCCAGGACAAGCCGGACTACACCACGGCCGCCGACATTCGAGTCTTCGAGCCTCCCCGCCGCATGGAGCTGGAGAACTACCGTTATCGCGCCAAGGAAGGGAACCTGCCGTTCGAGGCGGAGTTCATCACTCGCTTCGAAGTCGAGCCCGAGGCGGACGGCGCCCGTCTGACGGTCACCCAAGAGGGCTTTCCGGCTGGCCCCGAGGCGGACGAGTACTTCGCCGCCTGCGAGCGGGGTTGGAGCGAAACCTTTGAAGGGATCCGCCGCTACCTGGGCTCGGCCAGCGTGGACTGAGCCGAACCGGCAGAGCTAGCGGTTGGCGAGCTTGACGTCGACGAGGCGGAAGGTGAGCCGGGGCCCCATCTTTTCGGACAGCTTCGGGGGCATGAGGGCGGCATCGCCCTTGGCGAGCTCGAGATCCTCGATCCACTTGCCGGGCACCCGGTTGGCGTCGCGCGGATCGTCGAGGGAATAGAGAGCAAGGCGGATGGCGTCGCCGCGCAGGCTGATGTTCTCCGGCTTGAAGCCCACCGCGCCCTCGGTGCCATGGATGTAGGCAGAGCCCATGCGCTCTTCGTCGACGGTGACGTAGCCGACCATGTCGCCGTCGATGACCACCTCGAGGGTCACCTCATCGAGCGCCGCCTTGTCGATGATGTCGTGGGTCGCCGATTCGCTGCCGGCCGACACCGTCAAAGAGGCAACTGCGACCACGAGGAGAACAAAGACGAGCGAAAGGGACTTGGTCTGCATGGGACGGGATCTCCTCACCGAACGTCGCAGGAACCGCACGACGTATCGACGGATCCTCCACACAACATATTATCGCCACAAGAAATACAGCAATTCCGAGGGCGAAAATCAGAATCATCAGGTCCGGGAACTGCAACCAGCCGAGCCCCCTCGAGGGCGATCAGACCGCCAGCACCTGGGATGGCTTGGGACTTTCCGGGCTGTGCCGACACCACGCCGAGGAGGTTGGGCTGGCGTGAGCCGGCCAGCTCGAGAACCTCGTAGACCTCGACGTTCATGACGGGCTTGCTGTCGGGAGATGCTCGAAGCAGGGTGGGCACCAGCTCGAGGGTTGGACCGCCATAGCGCTCATAGCGAGCCGGTGAACCCACCGGCACACGCACCACGAACTCTTCCAGTCCGCGCTCTCCGCCAACACTGAGCCGGAGCTCGGCTTGTTGATGAGTCTCATGGGCGACCTCGGCCGCCATCGGCGAGCCGACCAGAGCGACCCCCGCAATGGCCAAGGCCAGAGCATAGTGCTTCATAGAACTTCCCTCTCTTCGTCATGCTCCCCGCCCAAAGAGGGTACAAATTTCTGCACCGAGAAAAAGTCACAGCAAGAGACGCCGGCGAGGACGCCCCCGTGAAGCTTGGTACCTGATTGGTGCCGCTTCCGCTATGGGCGTAACAGCTAAGACCACAAAAACGCCGAAATTTTAGTAACCAAAGCCTAAGCTGTCAAGCTTACAAGACCTTTCGACAAAGCAACACTCCGGAAGCACGCGGGGTGCAACGAGGATCTGCGGGTTCCGACCGATCGGTTGGCTTTCGATCACGGATCGATGACGGGAGTGACGGAGGTTACCTTGACCTGTAACTGGCCATCGCCATCGGGGGCCCGAAAGGAAGCCGGACGGTCGCCGACAGCGGTGGTCTTGCCGGCCTTGATGACACGACGGATGGCGTCGTTCTCAGGATGGTGGATGGTCAAGACTTCGAAGGTCACTCGGATCTCCCCGGCCTCCGTGGTCGTCGCTTCGACGCGGGGCTTGAGACCGAGGGCGATGTCCTGCTCGGCGTCGTGCAGGGTGAAGATCGCCCCTTCCTCGACCTCACCAGGAACCGACCACTCAGGCCGCACTCCAGGAGCGGTCACCGGGAGCACCTCGAGCGCCACTCGATAGCGCGCCGCGACCGTGTCCCCAGCGACCCGCCGTGAGGCGCCGACACCGTTGAGATCACGTTGAACTCCGTGGCAGAGAAACATCGGCACCTGCCGAGGGGCACTGTCCGGGACGAACCCGTAAAAGCGGAGATCGTCGGCGTAGACCGGCCCGGCAAAGGCCTTTCCCTCGCTCCAGGCAAGGATCGAAACCTCGATCAGCTCGAGCTCTTCCTCGGAGCAGACACCGGTCCACTCAAAGGCCGATGGCAGAGTCAGTCGGAGAGGGGTCCAACGATCCGCCTCGAGGGCAACGTGCTCGCTGGCCACCCGCAACTCCTTGCCGTACTTGTCCCGCAGAATTCCCTCGAGGAAGACTTTGAGCGTGGCCCCTCGGTTCCCGCGGGTCCTCGGCATGCCCACGCTCACCGTCACGATACGCGCATCGCCGGGTGGACTGGGATGTCGAATGCCCTGGTAGGGCGGCTGCTCGGAGGCATCACCGCTCCAGTTCTCGAGTCGCAAGAACATCTCCAGGGAACCGTCCTCTCCCGGACGGCTCTTGCCCCCGAGGCTCCCCTCCGGAACGTCGATCAAGAGATCCTCGAGCTGGTTCCTCGGCAGCCAGGGGTCCACGACTCCGGAGCCCGAAACACTGCTGACCGGATAATCTTTGATTAGCTGGAGCCCGCCTGGCTGACCGGCGGTTTGCTCGGCGAGCCAGCGGTCCTTCCAAAATTCCACGGACCAATCGAAAAAGATCCCAGCTCCAAAAGCGAGCAGCACGATCGCGACGATCCACGGCCAAAGACGTCGGCGGCGCGAAAGGCTGTCGGCTCTCGAGCCAAACTTGACGCTGGCGGCGCCAATCAGAGCGGCAACCACCGTTGCCAAGCCTTGGATCAAGGGAGAAGCCAACCACTCAGGCATAGAAACCTCCTATCTCGAGGCGATCAACCCGGGGGAGTGACTAGGGTGTGGATGGATCTCGACGCCAAACAGCGGCGTGCCCGAGAGGCCTCCCCAAGACAACCAACCAAACGCGGTGAGAACCGCTGAAATTTCGAAGTGTTGCGACTCTTCCTGGAGTCTACCCCACGGCTCCGGTCCCCCCGGGGCGATGGTTTGCGTCCTTTTTCGGCCACTTCCGACTACCAGAGGGAAGCCATTCACGAAGGAGAAACCATGGCCATCGCTTCGACCCGCTATAGCATTCCTCTCGACCACCGGAGTCCCGACGAGCCCAGACGGACGCCACCGAACGGGCCGCCGAGTCCCACCAAGAAGCCACACCCTGTCGCCATGAGCGCCGATCCCGATCACCCGAGCTGGCACCGCTTCCTGAAGGGGCTTCGGGCTTTCGTGGCGCGTCGAGTGCCTGAGCAGGACGCCGACGACGTGGTGCAGGAGGTTCTGCTGCGCCTGCATCAGGGAGCCGCCGGCCTGCGCGACGCAAAGCGCGCCGAGGCCTGGGTCTTCACCATCGCGCGACGCACCATCGCCGACTTCTACCGCGCCCGCCGACCGACGAGCGAGGAGGAGGTCGATCAGCTCGCAGCGAGCCTGCCGGACGAGCCGGGATCCTTCGCCACCTTCCCGGGAGACCACAGCGTCCACGAGGAGGTGCTGAGCTGGTTGCGGCCGATGGCCGAGGAGCTGCCCGAGAAGTATCGCCAGGCGCTGATCCTGGCCGATTTCGAAGGCCTCAAGCAACGCGAAGTCGCCACCCGGCTGGGCCTTTCCTTGTCGGGGGCCAAGTCCCGCGTCCAGCGCGCCCGGACGATGCTCGCCGGCGCCCTCGAGGCCTGTTGTGAGGTCGAGCTCGGTCCCGATGGTCGCGCCGTCGATTTCTTGCGGCGCGACTGTGCCTGCGACTGTTAGCAGGCTGCTGAAAAAGTCCGCTTCGCGACTTTTCCAGCGCTGCTAGCTGTTTTTTCCGAGAGGGGCTGCGCGCCCCTGACTACGCGTCCCGGGCTGAGCGCCCCTCTCCGGCCCAAGAAGCGCGGTTCTTGGGCCTCCTCTCCCGTCGCGGCGGCTGAGCCCTTCTGGGCTCGGTCGCAGGTTGCCGATGAGTTTTTCAGCAACCTGCTAGGGCGCTCCCGAGAGTCGCGCCAGGGACGCCTCCGCCTCCTGCAGGTCTCGATGCCCCGGCGGCAGCAGAACGGTTCGCAGCTCGACCGCCTGGCGCAGGAGCGACTCCGCATCGGCAGGCCGGCTCACGGCCAAGAGCTCGCCCAGGGCAAAGACAGCGTCGGCGTTCGCAACGCTCGCAGGAGCCGCATCCAAGAGCACCAGGGAGCTTCGCAAGAGCTCCTCGGCCTCGGCGAGCCGCCCCTGTTCCCTGGCCATGATTCCGAGATAGGAAAGCACTCGGCCGACCGTGTCATCCTCACCGATCGCCCGGCGGCGCTCGATCACCGACCGCCAGATCCTCTCGGCCTCGGCGTACTCGCCGTTGCGCCATTTCCACCAAGCGAAGTTGCTCTCGTCCCGAAGGGTGGTTCTGTTCTCGGGCCCCAGCTCCTCTCGGCTCGACGCCAGCAACTCCTCGAAGATCGGCCCCGCCGCCGCGACATCGCCGGCTTCCGTTCGCGCAATGGCATAGGACAACAAGAGGATGCTGCGTTGCCTCGGGGTCGCCTCGGCCAGCTGCAGTTCGGCCAACTGTGCCTCGGCGAATCGAATGGCGTGATTCTGACGATCGCTGACGCGGTAGAACATCATCAGAGAGCGAAAGGCACTCAGCGTCCGCGGATGGAGGAGGCCATAGTGCTGCTTCCACCGCTCGAAGGAGCTTTCCAAAAGTTGCTGGGCTTCGGACCACCCCCCCAGACGTTGCTCGACGAAGGCTCGGTTGTAGCGGCTGGCGATCGTCTGCGGATGGTCGCCACCATGCAGTTCGGTGTAAATCCGCTGGGCCTCGATCAGATGCTCGCGAGCTTCCTCCCAACGTCCGGCAGTACGCAACATGACGCCGAGGTTGTTGTGGGATTCCCCGAGGGAGCTGGGATCGAACGGTTCGCGAGTGCGAAGATCCAGCGCGCGGCGGTGGGCCGCCTCGGCCTCGGCAGACCGGTTGGTCGCCCAATAGAGGTTGCCGAGATGGCTGAGGGCCTGGGCGAGCTCCAGGATCGGCGGTGAATCGAGGGACTCCCACTGCTCGAGGGACTGACGGAGAACCTCCTCCGCTTCCTCGGTACTCCCGGTTCGGCGCAACACCACGCCGAGGGCGCTCATCACCCGGGCACGCTCCTGGATCTCTTGCTCGGAGTCTCCCGGCAGCAGCTCGAGGCCTTCGCGCAAGCAGGCTTCGGCTCGGTCGAGAAGGGCCAGAGAGGTGTAGATCTGGCCGATGCGGCGGAGAAACCGCGCCCGCGTGACGGGCTGAGTGGCAAGGTCGACCCGCAGGGTCTCGACTCCTTGCTCGAGAAGGTCCAGCACCGTCGCCGCCGAGCCGCGCTGTTCCGGATCGGCGATACGGAACAGGTTGACCAGAAAGTCGCTCAGCTCTTCGGCGTCTTGCAGCGCCGCTTGGGCGCGCGCCGCCTCCTGCTGCGCTCGCGCCGCCTCGGCGTTGGCCCGCCGAGCCTCGAAGGTTCGAGCGACGAAACCCACCACCAGAGCAAGGGCCAGGAGGGTGACCGCCAGGGCCCCCTTCCAGCGCCGCCGCAGGAAGCGCAAGGTGACATAGGGCAGGGACGGCGCGCGCGCCTCCACCGGCTCGCGCCGCAGAAAGCGGCCGAGGTCCGCCGCGAAATCCGCCGGCGAGCCGTAGCGGCGACCGGGGTTGCGCTCGATGGCCTTGAGAATGATCGCGTTGAGATCGCCGCCGAGCTGGCGCCGCAGCATCGATCGCGAGCTACGGCGCTGCCGGACCACCTCCTCTTGCTCTTCCGAGGACAGCCGCTCGAAGCGTCGCAGCAGGGTCGGGGGATCGTTGTCGCGCAGGTGCTCGACGTAGGTCCAGAGGGTTTTCTGGGCCAGATCGAAGGGCAGAAAACCGGACACCAGGCGGTAGAGAACCAGCCCCAGAGAGTAGACGTCACTGCGCGTATCGAGATCGCCGCCGGCTTCGATGGTGAGGGCCTCCGGGCTCATGAAGGCCGGCGAGCCGGCGAGGCCGAGCTGGGTGAAGCGGGTCTCGTCGAGCAGAGGCTCGTCGAAGGCACGGGCGATGCCGAAGTCGATGATCTTGGCGACGGGCTCACCATCGACCTCCGTCACCAGCATGTTGGCGGGCTTGAGATCGCAGTGCAGGACGCCCTTCTCGTGGGCGTGACGAACGCCGGCGCAGGCTCCCTGGAAGAGCCGCAACCGAGCTTCGACGGGCAGCCGATGGCGGTCGCACCAGGCGGTGATCGGCTCGCCGTCGATCCACTCCATGGCGACATAGGGCACGCGACCCATCTGGGGATCGTCGAGGGTACCGGCTTCGTAGAGGGCGGCAATGTTGGGGTGGCTCAAGCGCGCCAGGGCCTGGCATTCGGCGACGAAGCGCTTGCGGCGACCCTCGGTGCGCAGACCGTGGACGACCTTGAGGGCGAGACGGCGCCGATAGGGCTCGTCCTGCTCCGCCAGCAGCACCGTTCCCATGCCACCTTCCCCCAACAGGCGCAGAATGCGGAAAGGACCGATGCGCTCGGTGAGGCCCCGGCGCAGCTTCTCCTGCGGCGACTGGCGGCGGATCGCTCCGCCCTCGAAGATGGTCTCTTCGAGGAACCCGTCCACAAGGGCCTCTTCCTCGGCCAGCAGCGAGCGCACCTCGGCCGCCAGCTCCGGGTCTCCGGCGCAGCGCGCGAGCAGAAAGGTCTCGCGGTCCGCGGACTCGAGGGCGAGAACCTCTTCGACCAGGTCACAGATCTGTTGATGCCGTTCGGCGGCGTCCGTCAAGAGCGCATCTCACGCCGCAGCCAGAGCTTGGCGGCCCGCATGTCGCGGGCCACGGTGGCGCGCGACAGCTCGAGCACTTTGGCCACCTCGGGCTCGGTCAGGCCGGCGAAGTACTTGAGCTCGACGATGCGGGCTTGACGCTCATTGAGCTTCGCCAGGGCATCGAGGGCACGATCGAGGGCGAGCATCTCCGAGGCCGTCGAGGTCGCCACCTGGCGGGCCGACTCGAGGTTCACCTGCAGGTCCGGGGGAATCCGCTTCTGGGCCGAGCGGCGGCGAGCGTGCTCCACCAGCACTCGGCGCATGGCGATGGCGGCGGTCGAGAACAATTTCCGCCGATCGCTGAGGGTTTCCTGGTTCCAGCCGAACAGACGCAGGTAGGCCTCGTGAACCAGCTCCGTCGTTTTCAGGGTGTGATGGGAGCGCTCACCGCGTAGCAGGAATGACGCCAGCCGGCGCATCTCGTCGTAGACCTTGGGTAAAGCTTCGTCCAAGACCTCGAGCGAGGTCTCCGGATCCTCCAGGAGACGAACGACTTGACGGCGATCGAGGCTCATGCCCCTCCAAATCCAAAGGAGTCCGGTCTTAATTCCGGATAAAAGGAGAGGCTATCAGCAGAGATCGAAAGCCCGCCTCCGTCTCGGAGGCGGGCCGGTGACATCAGGCGTAGCGCACCCAGCGCCAGATCTCGGCGAGGGTGGGCTTCTTGCCGTGCATCAGGATGCCGACGCGATAGATCCGCCCGCACAGCCAGGTCATGAAGACGACGAAGGCGGTGGTCAACACCAGCGACAGTCCGACCTGCCAGAAGGGCGGCATCTTGACCGCGATCCGCACCGGCATGAGAAGCGGTGAAAACACCGGGATCAGAGAGCTCACCACCGCCAGGGCTCCGTCGGGGTCGTTGATCACCGGAAAGATGACCAGGAAGGGCATGATGATGAACATCATCGGCACCGCCGCCAGGTGCTGGGCCTCCTGCAGGTTGTTGAAAGCCGAGCCGACGGCGGCATAAAGGGACGAATAGACGAAGAAGCCGAGGATGAAGAAGAGCACGAAGTAGAGCGCCACCGCCGGCGTCAGCACCGGGATCGAGAAGTCTTCCGGCAGGAAGGCGAGGGAGGCGACGATGCCCGGCGCCGTGGCGACCATCATGGTGCCCAGCCAGACGCTCAGCTGAGTCAGGCCGGCGAGGGCGATACCGACCAGCTTGCCCATCATGAGCTGCTGTGGCCGGGCCGTCGAAACGATCACCTCGACGATCCGCGAGCTCTTCTCCTCGAGCACCCCGGTCAGCACCTGTTGGCCCCACAGCAGGAAGATGATGTAGAGCAGGAAGAACATGCCGTAGGCGAGGAAGAATCCGGACTCCCCGGCCTCTTCGCGGCTGCCCTCTTCGGTGACCCGCAGGGTCTGGAGCTCGACGCCGCGGATCAGGTCGCCGACCTGGTTGGGATCGAGGCCGGCATCGGCCAGGCGCATCTCGCGCACGGCGCTCTCGATGGCGTTTTCGATCACCCCTTGGGTGAGCAGGTTGGAGACACTCTCGGCGTGGTACTCGACGGCATCGTCGGCGAGGCTCTCCTCGCTCACCCACACCCAGGCGTCGATCTCCTCCGCCAGCACCCGGCGGTCGAGGTCGGCACGCTGGCCGTCGCGATCGGCGGCGATCGCTTCGGTGGTGAGCGAGATCTCGGCCTGCTCATCGCCGCGGCGATCGGCCCGCCGGCTCAGGTAGTCGACCACCGAGTCGGCGATACGTCCGGTCTCGTCCACCATCACCACCTGCTGACCGCTGGTGGTGCGCGACAGGATGAGGCCCGGAATGACGAACATGGCGGCCATGAAGACCGGCAGGATCAAGGTGCCGATCCAGAAGCCCTTCGATTTGACGCGCGACAGGTACTCCCGCTTGGCGAGCACCCAGACCTTGCTCGGCCCCCGATCACGCCGCATCGCGCACCGCCTGGACGAAGATGTCCGCCAGCTCCGGCTCTTCACTGCGGAACTCGTGAACCGTGAGGAACTCCATCAGTCGCGGCAGGACGTCGGAGCCCCGGGCCTCCGCTGCCAGCAGCATCCGCGCCTCGCCGGCCACCACCACCGAGGTCACGACCTCCGGGAGATCGGAGATGCGCGCCAGATCGCCATCGGCCCGCAGGCGATAGGCATTGCCGCCGCGCTCCCGCTTGAGGGTCGCCAGCTCGCCGCTGAGCACCGCCCGGCCGTGCGAGATCAGGCAGATGTGATCGCAGAGCTTCTCGGCCTGTTCCATGACGTGGGTCGAGAAAACGATGGTGCGGCCCTCGGTCTTGTACTCTGCCAGCAGATCCTTGAACAACTCCTGGTTGATCGGATCGAGGCCGGAGAAGGGCTCGTCGAGAATCACCAATGCGGGCTCGTGGAGCAGCGTGCCGGCGATCTGCACTTTTTGCTGCATGCCCTTGGAAAGCTCTTCGACCTTCTTCTTGCCCCACTCGGCGAGCTCGAGACGCTCGAGCCAGATCTCACCGCGCTTCAGCCCGTCGGCGCGCCGCAGCCCGTTGAGCTCGCCGAGGAAGGCGAGGTGATCGAGCACCGTCATCTTGCGATAGAGGCCGCGCTCCTCCGGCAGGTAACCGATCCGGTTGAGATCGGTTCGACCGCGGGCTCGGCCCTCGAGCAAGATCTCGCCCCGGTCCGGCGCGATGATGTCCATGATCATGCGAATGGTGGTGGTCTTGCCGGCTCCGTTCGGCCCGAGGAGACCAAAGATGGTCCCCGCCGGCACCGCGAGCGAAACCGAGTCCACCGCGACCACGTCGCGGTAAGTCTTGCGCAGCTGGCGCAGCTCCAACGTCGGAGTCATCGAGCTCTCCAGGTCATTGGTGGGAATTCGGGAGAGGGCGGCGCCTTGCCCCCCTGGGCACTCTATACGAGCCTCGGGAGAGAAGGATTCCGTCTCCCGCGGGGCCTATGTGGTAAACCTTAGGCGCTGTCCGGTTCGTATCCGCCATGTGCCCGTGATTCGACTTCTCGCCTCGTTCCTGCCCTGGGCCCTCGTCGCCTCCTCCGCCGCTGCGACCATTGAAGGTCGAGTGGAAACGGAGGACGGTGTTCCGATCGAAGGGGTGCGCGTCGAGGTGCTCGACACCGCCATCGCGGAGCAAACGGACCGCCGCGGCGAGTTCCGCCTCGACGCCTCCGCCGAGGGCGGCGAAGCGAAGTTTCGACACCCGCGATTCGCCGAGGTCACGGCACCGGTCCCCACCCCGACCGACGCTTCCTGGCGCATCGTTCTGAGCCCCAAACAAGCGGTCTTCGAAGAGATCGTGATCACCGCCAATCGCGACGCCAGCAACGCGATCGAGATCTCCAGCTCCGCCACCACCCGGATCGCGCCGGCCGATGAGCCGGCACCCAGCGCCACCCTGACGGAGCTGATCGAGGGCACCCCCGGGGTTTCCGAGAACGGCCAGGGCGGCATCTTCCAGACCTACTCGATTCGCGGCATCTCGCGCCAGCGGGTCCTGACCCTGATCGATGGCGTGCCGATCGTCGGCGAGCGCCGGGCCGGCGTTTCCGCGTCCTTCCTCGATCCCGCCCTGATGGCGAGCGTCGAGGTGGTGCGGGGGCCGGCGTCGAGCAGCTACGGCTCGGGCGCCCTCGGAGGGATCGTGCAGGTGTTCCCGCGCAGCGACGAAGCGCTCGCCCTCGAGGCCGGCTACGGCACCGCCGGCGACGCCCACTATCTCGTCTTGGGCTACGGCACCGCCGGCCCCGACGGCTGGTCGGTGGGTTTGGCGCAGCGGCGGTCGAACGACCACGAGACGCCCGATGGCGAGCAAATCTTCGATCGCTTCGAGAGCTGGTCCGCCAGCCTGGCGAAGCGTTGGCAGACGGAGCGCCGGCAGTGGCAGCTACGCCTCATCCCAACCCTCGGCCGCGACATCGGAAAGGCGAGCTCGGACTTCCCGCAGCGCACCACCATCTATCCCGAAGAGCGCCACCTGCTGGCGCGGCTGACGGCGCGCGACCAGGCCGGCTGGAGCTGGAGCCTTTACGCCCACCCCAACGACCTGCGCACCGACAGCGTCGACGACGGCGAGCTCTCGGTGGTCGAGAACCAGGCCCTCGACTACGGCGCCTCGCTGGTCAAGGAGGCGAGCGGCGAACGCGGTACCTGGCGCTGGGGCGTCGACTGGACCGGCCGCCAAGGGGTGACCGCCGAAGAAGCCGGCCAGCGCACCCTCGACGACGCCGATCAGGAAGAGCTGTCGCTTTTCGGCTCGGCGCGCACCGGGGTCGGGCCCTGGGTGTTCGAGGCCGGCGGCCGGGCGACCGCCTTCCGCCAGGGCAACGGCGGCGCCGAATCCCGCCGGGACGAAGCCTTGAACGGCTTCGTCGGCCTCTCCCTGCCGTTGCCGAGCGGCTTCGAGATCACCGCCAATGTCGGCACCGGATTGCGCTTCCCCAGCCTGACGGAGCGCTTCTTCACCGGCACCACCGGCCGCGGCCGGGTGATCGGCAATCCCGACCTCGAGCCCGAGCGCTCGACCAGCGCCGAAGCCGGCCTGCGCTGGTACGGCAGCCGCACCTTCGCCGCCGTGCATCTGTTCCGTAATCAGATCGATGACCTGGTCGAGCGCATCCGCATCGACGACGACACCCGCACCTTCCGCAATCTCACCGCCGGCCGCGTCGAGGGCCTCGAGATCGAGGGCTTCTTCCAGCCGGCCGAGGCCTGGCTGATCAGCTGGGGCGGGCACCGCTTCGACAGCAGCTCCGACGACGGGGGACCGCTCGCCGACGTGCCGCCGGATCGGCTGCGCCTCGAGGGCCGCTGGCAGCGCGGCCGCTGGCACAGCTCACTGCGCTGGGAGCATCGCGAGGCGGTCGACGAGCCAGGTCCCGGCGAACGCGCCATTCCCTCGGCAGAGCTGTTGACGGCGGCCGTCGGTGTGCGTTTGCGCGACAGCCTTCAGGTCACCCTTTCAGGCACCAATCTTCTCGATCGCACCTACTTCCGATCGGCCGACGACCGCGCCCCGCTGGCGGAAGGGCGCGGCGTCTCGCTGGCTCTGCGCTGGTCCCCCAGCTCCGCCTCAACGCCTTAGACGCTAGTCGGTCTCGATCGCCGGCACGCGCTCGAGCCCGAGGGCGCGGACCGCCTCGCGGAAAGGCTCGACCTGGTCGGCAATGAAGGTCGCCACCCCGGCCAGGCTCTCGTCGACCTGGGCCGCTGCCCGCTCGAGGTAGGCCTGCTGCGCGGCCGTCGGCTTCTCCTTCGAAGCCCCGAGTAGCCATGAGGCCTCGCTCACCCGGCTCCAGGGCGTATTGCCGGGATGAATGCCCTTGGCCTCCGGCGGTTGCCAGAGGGTTTCCTCGAGCTCGTCGATAGCGCTCGCCAGCTTGCGGGCCTGCTTGGCGAGGGCCTTCTCGGGTGAATCCTCCTGCGAGCCGTCGCCGCGGTGGCCGTCGCCACGATGTTCCTCCTTCTTGACCTTCTCGCCCATCTCGGAGGCGATGTCCCGGGCCGTCTGGCGTACCTCGCGCAGGCCGACGATGGCCTTGGTCAGGCGCTCCTGGAGAGCGCCGGCACGCTGGACGGCGGCCTCTTTGAGGCGGCGATCCTGGTCCGAGATCCGGTGCCGCGGGTCGGCCAGCACCTCGACCGTGCCTTCGGCGCGCTGCTCTCCGTGGGTCACCACGACGCGATAGGACCCTGGCAACACTTCCGGACCGGAGGAGTCGCCCCAGCTCGGACCGTCGCCCCTCGGCGGCGACTCGAAAGCGTCTCGCCGGAGGTTCCAGACGGCGCGGTTGAGGCCGCGGTGCACCGCTACCTCGAAAGTCCGCAAACGCTCGCCGGAGCTGTCGTAGACGCGAATCTCGGCTTTCGGCTCACCTTTCGAGCCAGCCTCGTCGTCCTCCGACTGTTCGTCGTCGCTCGCCGCTTCCTCCGCCTTCGCCTGGCGAGACTCCTCCTCCTCACGCTTCTGGCGCCGGCGCTCCTTGTCGCGCTCTTCGTCCGGGTAGGGCAGATCTTCACCGGTGAGGGAGAAGTTGATCAACGCCCCGTAGGGCGGGTTCTGGCCGCGGAACTCACCGTCGCCGGCGAAGCGCGACGAGCCGGTCTGGGAGATGACATGCTGCTGCGCCGGCGCGATCGCAAACAGATGGAGGGGACTCTCCAGCACCTCGCGGGTCAGGCCGCGCAGCGGGCGAAGGTCGTCGATGATGTAGGCCGCCCGACCGTGGGTGCCGAGGATCAGATCGTGGTCCCGCGGATGGATCACCAGGTCCATCACCGACACCGTCGGCAGGCCATGGGTCCAGCGCAGCCAGGATTCACCACCATCGAGGGAGAACCAGAGGCCGAACTCGGTGCCCAGGAAGAGCAGGTCGGGGTCGACCGGATCCTGCTCGATGACCAGCGCATAGCCCTCGACGCCGTCGGTGGCTAGGCGCTGCCAACGCTGGCCGTAGTCGCTCACCCGGAAGGCGTAGGGGGTCCAGTTCGAGCGCCGATGATCGTCGAAGACGACGAAGGCGGTATCGGCGGCATGGGGCGAGGGCGCGATATGCGGCACCCAGGTGTTGGCCGGTACGCCACGCAGGTTGTCCTCGACGGAAGTCCAGGTGGCGCCGCCGTCGCGGGTGACGTGCACCCGGCCATCATCGCTGCCGGCCCACAGCACGCCGCGCTCGAGCGGGCTCGGGGCGAGGGCCACCAGAGAGGTGAAGTTCTCGGCTCCGGTGACGTCGAGGGTGAGACCACCGGCCTCCGCCTGGCGCTGCCACTCGGGGCGATTGCTGGTCAGATCGTCGCTGATCACCGTCCAGCTATCGCCGCGGTCGGTGGACTTGTGAACAAACTGGCTGCCGTAATAGACCACCGCCGGATCGAAGGGATCGAGGGCGATGGCGGCGCTCCAGTTGAAGCGCAGATCGGCCCCCTCCGGGGTCGGCGCTGGCCGGATGTCCTGGCGCGCCCCGCTGGCGACATCCCAACGGCGCAGAAAGCCCTCCTGGCTCATCGCGTAGCCGCGCTCCGGATCGTCGGCCATCGGCACCGTGTCGAAGCCGTCGCCAAAGGCCACCTCCTGCCAGTGGTGGTTGCGGATGCCGCCGTTCTCCCACACCTCGCTCGGGCCGCGCCAGGAACCGTTGTCCTGCATGCCGCCATAGACGTTGTAGGGCCGCTCTTGGTCCACCCGCAGGTGGTAGAACTGCGCCAGCGGCAGGTTGGCGACGTAGCGCCAGGTGGCACCGCGGTCGCGGCTGATCGCGATGCCGCCATCGTTGCCGTTGATCAAGAGATCGGGATTGGCGGCGTCGATCCAGAGGGCGTGGTGGTCGGGATGGACGGCGCGGAAGGGCACCAGGATCTCGAATTCCTTGCCGCCGTCGTTCGAAACCGACACCGCCGACCACAGACTGTAGACCCGGTCCGGATCCTGCGGATCGACGCGGATATCGGCGTAGTAGAAGGGGCGGTTGCCCACCAGGCTGTGGGTGCTGCGCTCGGCCCAGCTCGAGCCGCCGTCGTCGGAGCGGTAGAGGGCGAGGTCGCCCTCGTTCTCGATCAAGGCGTAGACGATCTCCGGGTGGGAGGCGGAGATCGCCAGGCCGATGCGCCCGAGGTCGCCCTTCGGCAGGCCGTCCTCGGGGGTCAGCTCCTGCCAGCTCTCGCCGCCGTCGCGGCTCAGGTAGAGACCGGAACCGGGACCGCCGGAGCGGAACGACCAGGGCCAGCGCCGGTAATCCCACATCGCCGCCAACAGCTTGCGGGGGTTGTTGGGATCGATCACCAGATCGGCGCAGCCGGTGCGCTCGTCGACGTAGAGCACCTTGCGCCAGGTCTCGCCGCCATCGGTGGTCTTGAAGACGCCGCGCTCCGGATTCTCGCCCCAGGCCTGGCCGAGGGCCGCCACCCAGGCGGTGTCGGGATCGGTCGGATCGACGATCACCCGGTGGATTCGCTCGCTGGCCTCGAGGCCGACGGAGCGCCAGGTCTCACCGCCATCGTCGGAGCGAAAGAGGCCGGCGCCGACGGAGGTGCTGTTGCGCGGATTTCCCTCGCCGGTGCCGACCCAAATGCGCTCCGGGCTCGATGGGTCGATGGCGACAGCGCCGATCGATGCCACCGGCTGATCGTCGAACACCGGCTCCCAGGTCAGACCGTGATCGCGGGACCGCCAGACACCGCCGGTGGCGGCACCGACGAAGATGGTCGCGCCGCCGGCGGTGGCGTCGACCGCCGCCACCCGACCGCTCATCGTCGCGGGACCGATGGAGCGCGCTTCCATAGAGGCGAAGAAATCGGGATCGACCTGCCACTCGGAGGCCTGCAGCAGGATGGGAGAGCACAGCACCAGGGCGAGAACGAGCACAGATCGAGCCATGATTTCCTCCAGGGATGACGACGTCGGTGGAGTGCCGAGTCTATCCCTTGAAGGCGCCGAACGGCGACTCAGCGGGCCCGCAGAACCAGCAGCGTGACGTCGTCCTCCAGCGCCTCCGGCAGGGCCTCGCGGGACGCCGGCGATGGTTCGCCGCGCAGCGAATCGAGGATGGTCGCGATCACCGCCGCCGGCTGCGAGTCCCGACGCGCCGCGGCGAGGAAAGCCCGTTCGCAACCCTCGTAGCCGAGAGGGTCGGCTCCCCCGGCCTCGGGCAGGCCATCGCTGCTCAGCAACACCAGGTCGCCGGCGGTGAGATCGACCTGCTGTCGCTGATAGGGGAAGGGCAGCGGGCTGCCAAGGGGCAGGCCATCGAGAGAGATTCGCTCGAGGCGATCATCGCTGGCGCGATAGACCAGCGCCGGCGGCATACCGGCCCCGACGAGCTCGAGGCGGCGATCGCTCAGGCGCGCCAGGGCGAAGGCCATGTTGCGCCGCCCAAGACGCATGCGACGCAGCCCCTCGGCCATGCTCTCGAGGGCGGACACCAGATCCCTTTGCCGGGCACAGAGGGCGAACAGGCTCTTGACGGCGGTGGCCATCATGCCGGCTTGCAGGCCATGGCCGGTGGCATCGCCGATCGCCAGTAGCAGCTCGTCGTCGTTCTCGACCAAAAAGTCGTAATAGTCGCCGCCGACCTCGGTGGCCGTTTCCATTCGGGCTGCCAGCTCGACCCCCGGCAGCTCCGGAAGCTGGCGCGGCAGAAGGGAGAGCTGGAGCTGACGCGCCTCTTCGAGCTCTGCCGACTTGCGGCGATCCTCTTCTTCAAGGAGGCGTCGCTCGAGCTCTCCCCGCAGCTCGATCTGGCGCTCGTTGCGGCGGCTGACGATGCGCGCCGCGGCCGAGGCCGGAATGGCGAGGAGCAGGCCGATCAGCATCGAGCCGCGCAACAGGTTGCGGCGCAGAGCACTCAGCTCGTCTTCGACCCGGGCCAGGTTCTCGTGCGTCGAAAGGGTCCACGAGGTGCCCGGCACCTGGGTGAAATAGACCATCTCCTGGGTCATGCCGGGACCGTAGGACAGGTGTCCCGCCGCGGTGGCGCCGTCGCGAAGGTAGGCGTCCCAGGGCGTCTGGGCGGTGGTCGCGATGCCGGGGTCGAACAGGGCCTCGGGCTTGACCCGCATGCCGAGCTGCTCCTGGTTCGGATGGCTGACGTAGCGCACCTCGCCCTGCTCGATGAGACAGACATAGCCGCGGTCCGTCTCGGTGCCGGCGATGGCGCTCTGGAACTCGGCGGCGACCTGGTCGCGGCTCAGGCCCGAGGCCAGGCGCCGATCGAGGAACTGAATCATCGCCCGCGCCTGGCGTTGGTTCGAGTCGTCGAGGAGCTCGAGATAGATCCGCTCCGCGAAGCCCAGAATCGATGGCGCCACCAGGCTGCCGACGCACAAGATCGAGAGGAACACCGCCCCGAAGGTGAGCAGCGCCGGAATCGGCAGACGGCGCCCCGGCGGAGTGGGCGGCGGCGCGGCAGTCGTCATGGCTCTCTTCTACCGCGCCTAGCGGCCATCGGCCAGGCGACGCTGCTGCTCGGCCGTCAACACCGCCGGCATGGCACCCCCGAAATAGCTCCAGCTATTGAGGGCGATGGCCTGGGCTTCGCTCAGCCCGATCTGCCAAAGGCGAGGGTAGCGGGTCCGCAGCGAGTGCTTCGAAGGAATGAAATGCGGCTCGCCGGTGACCTCCCGTCGCGGCGTCGACTCACTCAATCCCGATACCTCCGTGCCGGCCGGCAGCATCACGCTGTCGAACGAGCGCTGCGTCCGCAGCGCCGCGACCAGCTCGGGAACATCGGTCCTCTGCGGGTCATAGTCGACCTGCACGATCTCGGCTCCCCCCCAGTGGCCGATGCGCGACGCCACCACCCCATCGACCCGGCCGAGCGTCGCCTCGCCGGTCCAGTAGCAATACATCGAGAAAGTCGCCGTCGCGACCTCCTCCTCACCGAAGGCAAACCCGGCGATGAGAATCGCGGCAGACAGCAGAACAACCTTCACCCATCGACGCTCCATGATCGCTCCTTTCAGACCAGGCGAAAACGCCCCGTCGCCAAATCATACGAGCCACCCCCCGAGACGGGCCCCTGCCGCTCGACCCAAGGGCCAAAAGTGAACATTCCGTGAGAACTCCGAGCGCAAAGCGCGAGACGGCGAACGCCGAGGTGGAGCCGACCAGGCCCACAGCGCTGAAGAACACCTAGAAGCGCCCCTACCCTCTGCAACAAGAAGTCAAGATGCTACAAAGCATCTGACTCCGAGCGCGAAAAGCGCGAGGCGGCGCCCAGAGGGCGCCGAGGACGGGGGCGCCCGGCCAGGGGTGAAAGCCAACGACATGTGCGTTGGCTTGAGGGGGGCGCCCAGCCCCCCTGAAACAGACGTCTACAGCAGCTCGCTCGCCAGGTTGGCGAGGTCCGAGCGCTCGCCCTTCTCGAGATTGACGTGAGCGTAGAGGGGATTGCCCTTCAGGCGGTCGATCAAGTACGACAGCCCGTTGCTGCGCGTGTCGAGGTAGGGCGTATCGATCTGGAAGATGTCGCCGGTGAGCACGATCTTGGTGCCTTCGCCGGCGCGGGTGATGATGGTCTTGATCTCGTGCGGCGTGAGGTTCTGGGCTTCGTCGACGATGAACAGGCAGCGCGAAAAGCTGCGCCCCCGGATGTAGGCCAGGGGAATGACCTCGATCTTCTCCTTCTCGATCATCTCGTCGAGGCGCTTGAATGCCCGGCTGGCGGCGTCGAACTGGTTCTTGATGAAGCGCAGGTTGTCCCACAGCGGCTGCATGTACGGCGTGATCTTCGACTGCACGTCACCGGGGAGATAGCCGAGGTCCTTGTTCGACAACGGCACGATCGGCCGAGCGAGGAAGATCTGCCGGAAGGAGCGGCTCTGCTCGAGCGCCCCGGCGAGGGCGATCAGGGTCTTGCCGGTGCCGGCGGGGCCGGTGAGGGTGACCAGCGGAATGTCCTCGGAGCGCAGAGCATGGAGGGCGAAGGTCTGCTCGGCGTTGCGCGGCGTCACCCCGTAGGCCGGCTCCTTGACGATGCGCTCGAGACCTCCGCGCCGGGCGTTGTAGCGCGCCAGGGCCGAGCTCTGCTGGCAGCTCAAAATGTAGAAGTGGTTGGCCTGGGGCTGTTCCTCGCTGACCTCTTCCCAGGGCAAGAAGCCCTCGCTGTGCAGCCGCCCCATGGCGTCGGGGTCGGCCAGGGCGACCTCGCTGCGACCGCGATAGAGGTTCTCGAGGTCCTCGATCTTGATGTGCTTGTAGTCCTCCGCCGGCAGCTCCAGGGCGCGCGCCTTGAGGCGCAAGTTGATGTCCTTGGAAACCAGCACGACGCGCCGCTCACCGACCTGGGACTTGAGTCCGAGGGCGGCATCGAGGATGCGGTGGTCGTTGTCGGCGCCGAACAGGCGGCGGGCCGTCTCGTCGTCCTTCTGCGGCACGATCACCTTGACACTGCCGCGGCTGGCGCCGTTGAGGGGAATCCACTCGCGCAGCAGATTGTCGCCGGCGAACTCGTCCAGCCGGCGAATGAACTCGCGGGCGTTGCGGTTCAGCACGCTGCTGCCCTTCTTGAAGCGATCGAGCTCCTCGAGCACCGTCAGGGGTATGGCGACGTCATGCTCTTCGAAGCTGTCGAGGGCGTTGTGGTCGTAGAGGATGACCGAGGTATCGAGAACGAAGACTTTGTTTTGGTGGCTCAATGGCGGGGGCTCCCAGAAGCGGCGAACACGGCCGAATCGTACCTCACCGGGAGACCTCCGAGAGCCACTCCGGCAGGTCGCCGATGCCGGCCAGGCAGGCCACCGGAGCGAAGCGTTTCAAACTCGCCTCGGGCTCACTACCGCTGGTCACTCCGAGGGCTTCGGTGCCGGCGCTGCGCGCCATCTCGAGATCCCACCGACTGTCGCCGATCATCAGGGTTTCGCCGGCGGTCGCGCCGAGCTCGTCGAGCAGTTCCAGAAGCATGTGGGGATGCGGTTTGGTGTGACTTTCGTCGGGCGTGCGGCTGGCGTGGAAGAAGCGCTCGAAGCCGGTGGCGGCGAGATCTCGATCGAGGCCGCGGCGGCTCTTGCCGGTGGCGACGGCGAGCAGGTAGTCGCGTTCCGCCAGCTCCGTCAGGACGGCTTCGGCGGCGGGAAAGGGACTGGGGTGGAAGCGGTAGGTCGACAGCCAGAGCTCGCGATAGGTCTCGACGATGCGCTCGGCGGTGGCCTCGTCGCAGCCCGGCTGGAGGTGCTCGACAGTCTCGCGCAGTCCGAGCCCGATGGCGCCGCGCAGATGGTCCTCCGGCGGCGACTCGAGGCCGAGGGTTTCGAGGGTCGCCTCGGCGCAGGTCACGATGGTGCCGACGGAGTCCATCACGGTACCGTCCCAATCGAACACCAGCAGGCGGTAGGTCACGGGTTCTCCGCCAGGATCGGGGTGTAGAGGAGATTGCCGACCCGGGAGTCCTGCGGCGCCGGCGGAACACCCTCGCGGGCCGGACTGACCAGTCGTCGGTCGACTCGGCTGGCGGCCGGCAGCTCGGTGTCCGGCGCCAGGATGACGTCGCGCACCCGGCTACCGCCTCGCACCTGCCCGCCGGGCAGCACCAGGGTACGTTCGAGGACGGCGCCACCCTCGACCCGCGCTCCAACCTCCACCGAAGCACGCCGCAGGCGCGATGAGCGGTCGACGGCGGCTTCGCTCGAAACCCAGGAGCGCCGCCAGAGGCGTTCCGGTCCGGTACCGCGGCACCAGTCGAGGGCGCCGGTGAGATAGCGCTGGGGAGTGCCGAGGTCGTGCCAGCGACGGCGGGATGGCACGGCGTGGAAATGGGCGTCCTTCTCGAGCAGGGGCATGAGGAGATCGCCGACGGTGTCGCCGGGACCGACGTCGACATGGCGCAGCAGGCGCGGCGAGAGAATCTGGGCGCCGGCGAAAACCAGTCGGTGGGCGACCTCGCCACGCTCCGCACCGGCGCCGCGAAAACCCAGGATTCGCCCCTTTTTGTCGATCGCCACGCCACCCCCGTAGGTGTCCGCATCGGGTTCCCGTGCCAGCATCAGGGTGGCCACCGCCCCGCTCGCGCGATGGCGCCGGATGAGCTGCTTGAGGGGCCACCGGCACAGACTGTCACCGTTGATCACCACCACCAGCTCGGCCTGCGAGAGGAAATCCCGCAGCGGGTGGAGGGCCCCCAGCGTGCCGAGCAGCTCCGGTTCTTCGGAGTAGGTCAGGGGCATGCCGGCGAAGGCCTCGCCGAAGTGGTGGCGAATTTGATCGCCGAGATGATGCAGATTGAGGGCCGCCGCCTCGACGCCGGCCCGCGCCAGGCGCGCCAGGGTGTAGCCGGCGATGGGCATGCCCGCCACCGGCAGAAGCGGCTTCGGCATGGTGTCCGTCAACGGCCGCAGGCGAACGCCGCGGCCGGCGGTCAGGACGAGAGCGCGAATCCGGGTCAAGGTTTGGGTGGAGTAGCAGCGTCGCGGTCGGCGCGTCGGCTCCGGTCAGCCGCGATCGCTGAACACCATGTCCGGCGGAGCGTCCGGGTTCTCCTTGAGGTGATCGGCATAGAGCCGCAGGTAGGAGCGCCGCTCGGCGCTCTCGGGATCGAGGTTGCAGCGCCGGGCGACGGTCTCGGCACCTTCCCCCTCGAACTCCGCGAAATCGCCGATCGGGGTGTGATCGAGGGCGATGGTCACGCCACCGAGCTGCCAGGTCTCGCGCATCTTTTGGTAGCGCTTGACGATTTCGAAGCCGAGGCTCTCGAAGAGCTTGTGAACGGCATCGGGATCGCCGAGGGTGGTCTCGTGCTCCTCGCGGATCTTGGTCCGCCCCTCGAAGGTCGCCGGACCCTTGTAGGTGAGATAGGCACCCTTGCCGTCGCGCCGCAGCCGCAGCACGCAGCCGGCGGTTTCGAGGCGACCTTCCTGATCGAAGATCAGGTTGTCCTCGAGGGCTCCCGGTCCCATGCGTTCGGCATCGAGCTCGAGCAGGCGGTCGCGCAGCTCGTCGAGGCCGACGGCGCGGAACTTGAGCTCGCGTTCAATGCCCGTGCTGTCACTCATCGGAAGACCCCTTTCACCCTTCGCGGGAGCGTCGTGGATGAAGGTTCGTCAGGCTCGGAAATCATGGCCAGGGGGTCCTCGTGGTCAGCGCTCCGGGGAATTCCGGTGCTCAGGCCGACAGCGCTCCGAGTTTGTCCATCAAATGGACGATGGAGCGAATGCCGGCATAGTAGTTCTCCAGATTGAACTTCTCGTTCGGCGAGTGCAGGCGGTCATCCTCGAGGCCGAAACCCATCAGCAGAACCGGGATCTCGAGCACCTGCGCGAAGGTCGAGACGATCGGAATCGAGCCGCCTTCTCGCACTCGCACGGGCCGCTTGCCCCAGGTCGCCTCGAGGGCGTCCATGGCGGCTTCGGCGATCGGCCCTTCAGCATCGACGACCACCGCCTCGCCACCGTGAAGATAGGTCACCTCGAGATCGACGCTGGGCGGCGCGATGGCGCGCAGGTGTTCTTCGAAGAGACGCGCGATCTTGTCCGGATCCTGATTCGGCACCAACCGCATCGAAACCTTGGCACCGCCCCAGGACGGCAGCACGGTCTTGGCACCTTTTCCTTGGTAGCCACCGAAGATGCCGTTGACGTCGCAGGTGGGTCGACCCCAGGCGCGCTCGCGGGTGGTGTAGCCCTCTTCACCAAACAGCGCTTCGACACCAAGCTCTTGACGGTACTCGTCTTCGTCGAAGGGCAGAGCGGCCGACTCGCGACGCTCCCACTCGGCGAGCTCGACCACATCATCGTAGAAACCCGGAATCAGAATGCGGCCGGTCTTGGGATCCCGCAGGCTGGCAACCATCGTCGAGAGCACGTTGAGGGGATTGTCGACGGCGCCGCCGAAGGTCCCCGAGTGCAGATCACGGTTGGGTCCCGTGACCTTGATCTCCATGTAGGCCAGGCCTTTGAGGCCGTAGATGATCGACGGCTGGCCGGGAGAGTACATCGAGCTGTCGGAGATGATCACGCAGTCCGCCGCCAGGCGCTGGCCGGCATCGGCCTTGACGTAGGCGTCGATCGCCTCGCCGCCGGACTCCTCCTCCCCTTCGACGATGAACTTGACGTTGACCGGCAGCTCGCCGCGCTCCGAGAGCATCGCTTCGACAGCCTTGAGATGACAGTAGGATTGGCCTTTGTCGTCGGTGGCGCCGCGCGCCACCAGCTTGTCGCCCTCGAGGGTCGGCTCGAAGGGTGGGTTGCGCCACTCCTCGATCGGATCGACGGGCTGAACGTCATAGTGGCCGTAGAAGAGAATCGTCGGCTTACCCGGTGCGCCGTTCCACTCGGCGTAGACCAAGGGGTTGCCCTCGGTCTCGATGAGCTCGCCGTCGAGGCCTGCAGACTTCATCTTGTCGAGCAGGAATCGGGCGCAGCGCAAGACCTCCGGTTTGAACTCGGGATCGGTCGAAACGGAGGGAATGCGCAGGTAGTCCTTGAGCTCTTCCAGGTACTGTTCGCGGTTGTTCTCGACGCGGTCGAGTACGTCTTGCGATTGCGTCGCCATGGCTGATTCCTCGGTCGGTCCTCGGACGGTCAAGACAAGGGACGGGGAGTCTAGCAGAGAGCTTCCGGCCTCAGACTGCAGGGTTCCGGCGAGCGATTCGGAGCAAATTGACCGCATTGACGAGGAAATGGGCGACCACCGGGGCCAAAAGGTTTCCACGCCAGATCAAAAGAGCACCGAAGAGGCCACCGGCGAGAGCCGCGAAGATTCCCCACAGACGCAACGCCGATCCCGGACCGGTGTGAACCAGGGCGAAGACCAAGGTGGCCCAGAACCAGCCGACAGAGCCCTGGAGAGCGCCGCGAAAGAACAGCTCCTCGCCGATTCCCGAGACCACCGCCAGGGCGACCGCCTCCGGGGCCTCGAGGCGACCGAGAAGGCGACCGAGCTGAAGCTCGAGGTCGCGCGCCAGACGGGAGAAGCGAGCCGCTAGATGCCAGAGGCCCAAGAGGAGGCCGCCGCCGGAGATTCCGACCAGGAGGTCGATCCACCAACTTTCGGCATTCCAGAACAGGGCCACCGAAATAGTGTCGTCACGCAGGCCGATCCAGAGCAGGGCGACCAAGGCCAGGACGAGATAGAACCACCAGGCGAGGCGGTAGAGGCGACCCGGTTCCGGCGCAGGAACCTCCTCGCCCGGAAGGCTCAAAGGTTCTTCGTGAAGGAGGCGGAGAGGGGTCCGGCCATCAATTCACCGGCTCGTCAGCGGAGGGGTCCGCCGGCGCCGCGAGATCGCCGCTTTCCTCGCCACCATCCTCAGCCCCGTCGTCGTCGATCTCGTCGTCGGAGGCGGCGAGCTTGGCGGCGGCCACCACCCGATCCTCCTCGTCGAGATTCATGATCGTGACCCCTTGGGTCGAGCGACCGATGACGCGCACCGAGCCGACCTCGGTGCGCATGATCTTGCCGTTCTGGGTGATCAGGATGACGCCGTCGTCCGGCACCACCTGGCGCACGGCGATGACCGGACCGGTCTTGTCGCTCACCTTGAGATTGATGATGCCTTTGCCGCCGCGGCCCTGGGAGCGGTAGTCGGCCAGGGCGGTCCGCTTGCCGTAGCCGAGCTCGGAGATGGTGAGCAGGTCGCCCTCCTGCTGCAGGGAATCGACCGCCACCACCTTGTCGCCCTCGGCGAGGGCGATGCCGCGCACGCCGCGGGTGGCCCGGCCCATCGGCCGCACATCGCTCTGGTGGAAGCGGATCGACTGACCCTGGGCGGTGGCCAGGAAGATGTGCTGGTCGGGATCGGTGACCCGGACTCCCAGCAGACGGTCGCCCTCGTCGATGTTGATCGCGATGATGCCCCGCGCCAGCGGTCGCGAAAAGGCGGAGAGTTGGGTCTTCTTGACGGTGCCGCGCTCGGTGGCGAAGAACAGGAAGTGGTCCTCCGGAAACTCGCGCACAGAGACGGTGGTGGCGACCTTCTCTTCCTTGTCGAGGTCGAGCAAGTTGACGATCGCCTTGCCCTTCGAAGCGGGATTGAGCTCGGGAATCTGGTGCACCTTCATCCAGTAGACCCGACCGCTCTCGGTGAATACCAGCACGTAGCTGTGAGCCGAGGCGACATAGAGGTGCTCGACGAAATCACCGTCCTTGGTCAACATCCCGGTGCGCCCCTTGCCGCCGCGGTGCTGCGCCCGGTAGAGGGCGAGCGGCGAGCGCTTGATGTAGCCGGTGTGGGTGACCGTGATCACCATGTCGTCGTCCGGGATCAGGTCTTCGACGGTGATGTCGAGGGTGTGCGGCAAGATTTGCGTGCGCCGCTCGTCGCCGTAGGTGTCGCGCAGCTCGCCGAGCTCTTTGCGAATCTCGGCCAGCACCAGGTCGTCGGACCCGAGAATGGCGCGCAGTCCTTCGATCAGGACCATCAGCTCGCGGTACTCCCCGACCACCTTCTCGCGCTCGAGGCCGGTGAGCTTCTGTAGGCGCATGTCGAGAATCGCCTGCGCCTGAACCTGGGAGAGGCCGAAGCTCTCACCCAGGCGCTCGCGCGCTTCCGCCGGCGTATGGCTCGCCCGGATGGTGGCGATGACCTCGTCGAGATGATCGAGAGCCTTGAGAATGCCCTCGAGGATGTGAGCCCTTTCCTCGGCCTTGCGCAGATCGTAGCGGGTGCGCCGGATGACCACCGTTTTGCGGTGGTCCAGGAAGTGGCGCAGCATCTCGTGCAGCGTCATCACCCGCGGCTGGTTGTCGACGATTGCCAGCAGGATGATGCCGAAGGTGGTCTGCATCTGGGTCATCTTGTAGAGCGAGTTCAAGATGACCTCGGCGACGTCGTCGCGCTTGACGTCGAGGACGATGCGAATGCCCTGACGGTCGGACTCGTCGCGCAGGTCCGACAGGCCGGTGATCTTCTTGTCGCGCACCAGCTGGGCGATGCGCTCGATCAGCCTGGCCTTGTTGACCTGGAAGGGAATCTCGGTGATCACGATCGACTGGCGGTCGGTGCGCTCGTCGGTCTCGATCTCGGCGCGCGCCCGCACCTGAACGATGCCCCGGCCGGTCGAATAGGCGGAGTGGATGCCGTCGAAGCCGTGAATGTAGCCGGCGGTCGGAAAGTCCGGACCGGGCAGGACTTCCATCAGCTCGGCGAGCGTCGCATCGGGCCGGTCGATCAGTACATTGATCGCATCGACCACTTCGCGCAGGTTGTGCGGCGGGATGTTGGTCGCCATGCCGACGGCGATGCCGGCAGTACCGTTGAGCAGCAGGTTGGGCGCCCGCGCCGGTAGCACCTCCGGTTCCGTTTCGGAACCATCGTAGTTCTCGACCCAGTCGACGGTTTCCTTGTCGATGTCCTCGCGGATCATCTCCTCGGCGAGCTTGGTGAGACGAACCTCGGTGTACCGCATGGCGGCCGGGTTGTCACCATCGATCGAACCGAAGTTGCCCTGACCGTCGACCAGTGGATAACGCATCGAAAAATCCTGCGCCATGCGAACCACCGTGTCGTAAATCGCCGAGTCACCGTGAGGGTGGTATTTACCCATCACGTCGCCAACGATGCGGGCTGACTTTTTATAAGGTTTTCCGGAAGTGTTGCCACTCTCCCACATACCGTAGAGAACCCGGCGATGAACCGGCTTGAGTCCATCTCGGACGTCCGGTAGGGCACGACCGATAATGACGCTCATGGCGTAGTCGAGATAACTACGCTTCATCTCCTCTTCGATATCGACCGGTATCGGCCGCTCGTAGATATCGCGGGGATCCTGTTCGCTCATCGTCTCTGTTTCCGAACGGTCTTCGGGTGGAGCCTGGAAACGCCAGCGGCGATCGGGCTAGATGTCGAGGTTCTTGACCTCGAGGGCGTTGTCTTGGATGAACTGGCGTCGTGGCTCGACGAGATCGCCCATCAGGGTGGTGAAGATCTGCTCCGCCTCGAAGGCATCTTCGATCCGCACCTGCAGCAAGCGCCGCTTGGTGGGATCCATGGTGGTTTCCCAGAGCTGCGACGGATTCATCTCACCCAAGCCCTTATAGCGCTGAATCGAAAGACCTTTGCGAGCTCCCACATAGAGCCGGTCGAGGGTCTCCTCGAAGCTCCCGAAGGTCTCCTCGATGTTGCCGTTGCCGATCCGGAGGGACTCCGCCGCCAAGGCACTGAGACCTTCGCGGTTGTTGGTCAGGGCGCGGTATTCGGCGCTCGCGATCAACGCCGAGTCGACCCGCAGGGGCCGCTCGACGCCGTCACGGCGATAGATGAAGTCGATCGCTCCGCTGCCGGTCTCTTCATCGCGGGACACCTCGACCCGACGAAAACCGGCCTCCTCGAGGTCCGTCGCCAGGCGGGCCAGCAACTCCTCGTCGTCGAGGCCCGAGCGCTCGTGCAGACCGGCGAGCAGGGCCAGTCGAAGCGCCGCAGCAGGATAGCCGCGGGAAGCCAATCGATCCATCCGCTCGCGAAAACGCTCGAGTCGCTGCACCAGATGAGTCAGGCGCGTACCGCTATAAACGTTTCCATCCTCACCGGCGTCGTCGAAAGAGATCTCCCAGCTATCCTGAATCCGCTCGAGTAGAAAGTCACGATACTCGGCGTCGTCTTTGAGATAGACCTCGCGCTTGCCGTGGGCGACTTTATAAAGCGGCGGTTGTGCAATATAAAGGTGACCACGCTCGATCAGCTCGCGCATCTGACGGAAGAAGAAGGTCAAGATGAGCGTGCGAATGTGGCTGCCATCGACATCGGCATCGCACATGATGATCAGCTTGTGGTAGCGCAATTTCGCGGGATCGAAGTCTTCCTTTCCAATCCCGGTACCGAGGGCGATGATGATGGTCTTGATCTCGTCCGAAGACAGCATCTTGTCGAAGCGTGCCTTTTCGACATTCAAGATCTTGCCCTTCAAAGGCAGCACCGCCTGGAAGGTGCGATCACGGCCTTGTTTGGCGGAACCGCCGGCGGAGTCGCCCTCGACCAGGAAGAGCTCCGACTTCTCGGGATCCTTTTCCGAGCAGTCGGCGAGCTTGCCGGGCAGGTTCGAGGAATCGAGCGCACCCTTGCGCCGGGTCAGCTCGCGCGCCTTGCGCGCCGCCTCCCGACCACGCGCCGCCTCGACGCACTTCTCGACGATGCGGCGAGCGTCCCGCGGATTCTCCTCGAGGTAGGTCGCCAGCTTTTCGTTGACCACCTGCTCGACCCAGCCCTTGATGTCCGAAGACACCAGCTTGTCCTTCGTCTGGCTGGAGAATTTGGGGTCCTTGATCTTCACCGAGACGATCGCCACCATGCCTTCCCGCACGTCGTCGCCGGTGAGGTTCTCCTTGAGGTTCTTGGAGAGGCCACTGCTCTGGGCGTAGACATTGAGGGTGCGCGTGAGAGCCGCCTTGAATCCCGACAGGTGGGTGCCGCCGTCGCGATTGTTGATGGTGTTGGTGAAGCTGTAGATGAGCTCCGAGTAACCATCGTTCCACTGCAGGGCGACCTCGACGGTCTCCTCACCGGAACCGTCGTCGCGGCTGTCGATCAGGTAGATCGGATCGCCGTGGATGGTCGACTTGTTACGACTCAGATGCTCTACGAAGCTGCGGATCCCGCCTTCGTAGAGGAAGTCCGCCTGACGGCCAGTCCGTTCGTCGAACAGCCGAATGTGAACGCCGCGGTTGAGGAAGCTCTGCTCCCGCAGGCGCTGGGCCAGGGTGTCGTAGGTGAAATCGAGGAAGGCGAAGATCGAGCCATCGGGCCAGAAGCGCACTTTGGTGCCGGTGCGATCGCTTTCGCCGGTGACAGCGATGGCGGCATCGGGAACCCCGCGGCGGTAGATCTGGGACCAGGTCTTGCCGTCCCGTCGCACTTCGAGATCGAGGCGATCGGAGAGCGCGTTGACCACCGACACGCCGACACCGTGGAGACCGCCGGAAACCTTGTAGGAGTTCTTGTCGAACTTTCCGCCGGAGTGCAGCTCGGTCATGATGACCTCGGCCGCGGAGCGGCCTTCGGACTTGTGCATCCCCACCGGAATGCCGCGACCGTCGTCCTCGACGGTGACCGAGTTGTCCTCGTGAATGGTGACGTCGACCCGGGTACTGAAGCCGGCCAGAGCCTCGTCGATGGAGTTGTCGACGAGCTCGAAGACCATGTGGTGCAAGCCGGAGAGGTCGTCGGTGTCCCCGATATACATGCCGGGGCGCTTACGGACGGCCTCTAAACCCTTGAGGACCTTGATGTTATCCGCTGTATACGTCGCCTTTGATTCCGCCAAACCGGGCTCTCCAAGGGTCTTCGAGAAGAAAGGGCCAGGGACGTCCGGGAAGCCGCCCCTCCAGCCCCCCGATGATACCACACAGGAAGGCTCTGGAGCGAGGGTTTAGCCTTTTGCGATCAGTACCTTACGTTCTTTCCGCAAGGCTCCCTGGAGCGACCCTGCCGGCCTCCACGCGGAGGGTCGAGTCGAGCTCCAGCGAGGTCCATACCTCGGGGCGGTTGGAGCTCGCGAAGAGCTGCCCGACGGGCGCCAGGAGAGTCCAGAAGGCGGCCAACGTCGAGGGCGCCAGCTCGGCATCGAGATCATCGAGCAGGTAGACCGGCTCCGGCCCTTCGCGGGTCATCACCCGCCCTTGGGCGGCAACGATCAGCAAGCCGAGGAGCTTGCGCTCGCCGGCCGAGACGCTGCCGCGCAGAGGATAGCCATCCCAGCGCAGCACCAGATCGTCGCGATGAGGGCCAAGGAGGGACATTCGACGATCCCATTCACTGCCCTCGACGGCATCCAGGCGGGCTCTCAAGGCGTTTTCGTCCGCGCCATCGGGCGGTGACGGGCGATAGTCGAGGGCGATAGCCGGCAGGGACAGGCCGATGCGTTCGAGATCCGTCGCCAGCTCAGCCCCGAGGCGCGCCACGAAGCGCTGACGACGACGCACGATCTCGGCACCGGCGGCCGCCAGCAAATCGTTCCAGGGGGCCAGCAAATCGCTTCTCTGACGTCCGCCGGCCGCGAGCAGGCGGCGCTTCTGTCGCAGAGCTTCTCGGTAGCGCGACATCACCGCCACGGACGTCGCCTGCAGCCCGATCACGCCGCGATCGAGGAAGCGGCGGCGGTCCTTCGGTGGCCCGGTGAAGAGGTCGGCGTCGGCCGCTGTCCAAGAAACCACCGGCAGAGCCGCCAGGTGACGCGCCAGGGGTGCCGCCTTGCCGTTCAACAAACGCCGTTTGTCTCCCGCCGCAACGACCTCCAGCGCCAGGCTCTGGCGAACTCCGGTGTCGACCTCGGCGGCGAGTTCGAATCCCTGGCGCCCACGCTGAATGCACTCGCTGAGGCGATTCGAGCGGAAGCTCTTGGTGGTCGCCAGCAGGTAGATGGCTTCGAGCACGCTGGTCTTGCCGGCGCCGTTGCCACCGAACAGGAGATGCCGACCGCCATCCATCCGGCGCTCGAAGGGAGCAAGGTTGCGGAAGTGACGCAGCTTGAGGGAGGTGAGCAAAGCTCGGGGCAGCGGCGAGAAGGGGATCCAGAGCCGGCGGACCCGATCCGACGGGAATCAGCCGCCTACAGGCGCATCGGCATGATCACGCACAGATAACGGCTGTCCTCCGTCTCGGTGACCGGGTAGCCGACGCACTGGGTGTTCTCGTCCTTGAGCTCGAGGCGCACCTGCTCGGCACCGAGGACGCCGAGGAACTCGCGCAGATAGTCGGGGTTGATACCGATCTTGAAGGCGGTGTCCTGATACTCGCAGGGCAGCACCTCGAGGGCATCGCCGAGGTCCGGGTTCTGGGTCTGGACGATCAGCTCGTCATCGCCGAAGCTGAGCTGCACCGCCCGTGCCCGATCGCCGGTGACCAGAGCGACCCGATGGATCGCCTCCGAGAGCTCCTTGGCCGGAAAGACGATGTGCTTGTCGTTGTCCTTGGCGATCACCCGCTCGTAGTCCGGGAAGTTGCCTTCCAGGATGCGACAGATGAGCTCGCGACGACCGAGCCGGAAAGAGACATGGTGCTCGCCGCGGTGGAAGGCGAGGGTCTCACCGCCCTCGAAACGGCGCAGCTCGTGGAGGGCCTTGCGGGGAATGAGGACGGAATCGTCGCCGCTGGCCCCTTCGATGGGTTCCTCGACCAAAGCGAGGCGGCGGCCATCGGTGGCCACCATCTCCACCATGCCCTCCTTGATCCGGACGAGGGCACCGTTGAGCTGAAAGCGCGACTCTTCGGCGGAGATGGCGAACAGAATGCGGCCGATCATCGACTGAAAGATGACGAAGGGCAGCTCGATCTGGGAACCGCTACCGACCTCCGGCAGGGTCGGGAAGTCGTCCGCCGGCAGACTGTGGATCTTGAACCGCGAGCGCCCTCCCTGTATCGACAGCCAGCCGGGCTCTTCCTGGCGCAACAGCACCTCGTCCCCCACCATCGAGCGCACGATCTCCATGAACTTCTTCGCCGGCACGGCGATCGCTCCCTCCTGCACGACATCCGCCGGGCAAGAGGAGGTCAGGGAGACATCGAGATCCGTCGCCGCCAGATGGAGCTTCTCCTGACGCGCCGAGAGCAGCACGTGGGACAAGACCGGAATCGTGGTCTTGCGCTCGACGATGCCCTGCATGGGTGCCAGCTCGTGGACGAAGTCACTGCGATTGAGACGAATTTCCATAGGCTCTACTCTCCCTGAAGAGACCTCGAATATATCTCATAGTAGTCCATCGTAGAAGGCCCTGAGGAAGCTTCGGAAATCCCTCGAACAGACGCTCTCTGAGTGCTTTGGCGAATCCACTCATGGCGGATTTCGGCTGTTGAGGAGCTGTGGATGAACAGCGGAGAATTCGCCCGGCGGCGACTTTCCGCAGAACCTCCGCAGATCGGTCCGCAGAGATTTCCGGCGGTCTTCCGCAAGCGGACTTACCGCAGCTGGTTTTCGAGCGATTCCAGGGTGCGGTCGAGGTCGGCGTCGTCGGTGCGCTTCTTGTCGATCTTCTCGACCGAGTACATCACCGTGGAGTGATGTTTGTTGTTGAACAGCTTGCCGATCTCCGGGAAGGAGAGCTCGGTGAGCTGCTTGCAGAGGTACATCGCGACCTGTCGCGGGAAGGCGATCTGGCGGGCGTTGCTGCGGCTCTTGATCTCGCCGACCTTGAGGCCGTAGTGGCGCGCCACCAGCTTGACGATGTCGGCACCGCCGGAGCGTCGGCGGTCTTCCGGCAGGATGTCCTTGAGGGTTTCGCGGGCGAGATCGAGGGACATCGGCTTGGCGGTCAACATGGAGAAGGCGATGACGCGATTGAGCAGACCTTCGAGCTCGCGCACGTTGCTGCGCACCTGGTGGGCGATGAAGTGCGCCACCTCGTCCGGCAGATCGATGTCCTCGGTTTCCGCCTTGCGCCGCAGGATGGCGATCTTGGTCTCGAGGTCCGGGGGCTGGATATCGGCGATCAGGCCCCACTCGAACCGGCTGCGCAGGCGTTCTTCGAGGGTCGGGATCTGGCGCGGCGACGAGTCCGACGACAGGATGATCTGCTTCTGGCTGGTGTAGAGCGTGTTGAAGGTGTGGAAAAACTCTTCCTGGGTGCGCTCTTTGTTGGCCAGGAACTGGATGTCGTCGATCAGCAGCACGTCGATGGTGCGGTAGCGCTCGCGAAAAGCCGGCATGCGGTCGAAGCGGATCGAGTTGATCAGCTCGTTGACGAACTGCTCGGCGGCCAGGTACATGACCCGCAACTGGGGGCGCTTGTCGAGAATCTCGTGGGCGATGGCGTGCAGCAAGTGGGTCTTGCCGAGGCCGACGCCGCCATAGAGGAACAGCGGGTTGTAGGAGTGGGACGGGCTCTCGGCGACGGCGCGAGCGGCGGCGTGGGCGAACTGGTTCGAGTTGCCGACGACGAAGGTCTCGAAGATGTACTTCGAGTTGAACTGCTCGCGGGCCCGCGAGGAGCCGGTTTCGTCCGGGTCCTGACTGGAATTTTCGAGGGAGAAGAGGACTTCGAAGGTCGAGCCATCGAGACCGGCGATGGCGCGGTCGACGGCGGGGCGATAGCTCTCTTCGAGGGTGTGGAGAAAACCGGCGTTGGGGGCTACGAGGACGAGCTTGTCGTTGCTTTCGGAGCTGACCTTGAGGGGCCGGAACCAGGTGGCGAACTCATCGGGATCGAGCTGCTTCTCAAGCTGTTTCCGGAGTCGCGCCCACACCGATGGAGTCATGAATTCCACACCATTTCCACAATCTGTGGAAACTTGTCAAGCGTTTGTTTGGGGGGGAACCCCGAATTTGGTTTCCCGAAGACGTGAGGCGGATATTACCACAAGGCAGGCCGTTGACAAGGTCTCCGGAGACTCGAAATGGCTCCCCGGAGGGTGTCTCTGGAGGATCTTCGGGAGCGTCTCTCGGGATCGCAGATTCCGACATTTTGAATGCAAGAGATGAGTAAAAATTCCTTGGTCTGGGGGAATCTCCCATGGCCGGTAGGCGAAAGGATGGTGCCGTCGTCTGAAAAAGCCTGAAGTATCGCTCTTGAGGATGTTGGCATCCGCTTTGCTTATTTGTGGGGCAGAGATGGAAAAGGAAACCAACGGGGAGGTTCCACCCACCAATTTCATCCAACCAGAAGAAGAGACCCACCAGGGTCTCCCCTTCCAAACGATCTAACCCACAACCCCTATTCACTACAGGGATAATCCTCAAGACCTACCAACCAGCGGAACCTCCCCCATCTCCCTCCGCCGGTCTCCCAGCTCGATCTGAATTCCAAAACTGTTCCGATGTGGAACATGCCGCGGTGCGCCATTGTGGCGCTCGGCCATGATCTCTTGGCGTGCGCGCTCGATCCCCCAGGGCGCTTGTAAACTGGCGCTCTTTGTAGACTGCCGAAGCCATGGACGAAGCCCAGCGCCTGCTCGACTGGTTCGACGCTCACCGTCGGGATTTGCCCTGGCGTGAGAATCAGGACCCCTACCGCGTCTGGGTGTCGGAGATCATGCTGCAGCAAACCCAGGTGGCGACGGTCATCCCTTACTACCAGCGCTTTCTCGCGACCTTCCCGTCGGTCGAGGCGCTGGCGGCGGCCGAGATCGACGAGGTTCTGGCTCTGTGGTCCGGCTTGGGCTATTACCGTCGAGCGCGCCAGCTTCACGCGGCAGCTTGCCGCATCGCCGAGCTGGGGGCTTTTCCCGAAACCGTCGCGGGGCTTCGCGAGCTGCCGGGGATCGGTGCCTACACCGCTGCAGCGGTCGCCAGTATCGCCTTCGATGTGGTCGAACCGGTGATGGATGGAAACGTCGAGCGGGTGTTGGCCCGGAAGCTCGCCTTGGAAGGCGATCCCAAAAAGGCGGCGCCGCGTCGGGCATTGCTCGCGGCGGCCGCCGATCTGCTCGACCCGCAACGTCCCGGGGACAGCAACCAGGCGTTGATGGAGCTCGGGGCGATGGTCTGTACCCCGGTCAACCCGAAGTGTTTGCTGTGCTCCTTCCGCGAAAGCTGCACGGCGCGGCTGGAAGGTCGGCCCGAGGACTATCCGCCGGTGCGCAAGCGACGGGCGACGGAGAAGATCCGCTGGGGAACCGTGGTCTTCCGACGGCGCGATGCGGTGCTGCTGTTTCGGCGTTCGGACGACGACGGTCTGTTGGCTGGCACCTGGGAGCTACCCTGGTTCGAGATCGAGGGCAAGGCCTTCGCAGCGCCGGCGGCGAAGCGGATTCTGCAGCGCCGTTATGGCGGCGAATGGCGCATCGGAGACCGCTTGGGGACGGTTCGGCACGGCATCACCTACCGCTCCCTGACGGTCGAGGTCTTCGAAGGCGCCCTGGAAGGTGGGGTCGAAGTTGCCGAGTCGACGGTCGAAGCCGGTTGGTTCGATGACAGCGCACGTCGCCGGCTGGCCCTGTCGGCGCTGGTCGAAAAGGCCCTGCGCAAGGCCGCTTAGGGTCGCCCTGGGCCGGGCCGGGTCAGTCCTCGTCGTCGACGGTGCGGCCGCCGGCGAGGACGAACCAACCGGCGATCTTGTCGTCGAGCTCCCGCAGACGCTGCGCCACCATGGTGCAGAGAATTCGCAGCAGCCGCAGGGAGGACACCTTCTGGATGTCGAGGATGCCCTCGAGGACGTCGGCCGGAATCGCCAGGATGACGGCTCCACCGGCATGGGCCTTGGCGTCGGCGGAGCGCGGCATCTTGTCGATCAGCGCCATTTCACCGAAGTAATCACCGCGCTCGAGAAAGGCGAGGGCCTCTTCACCGGCGCCGGGGATGTACTTGCTGATCATCACCCGTCCGTCGAGCACCACGTAGGCGATGTCGCCGGGCTCGCCCTCACGGAAGATCTGCTCACCGGGGGCCAGCTTGATCTCCTTGGAGAGCGGCGCCAGGAAGTTGATCTCGAGGTTCGAGAGCTTCTGCTCTTCGAACACCTTGCGCTTGTCGCCGAGGTCGAGGCGAAAGTCGGAGGCGGCAGGATCGCGCAGGGGATCGTTGGTGGAAGGGGGCTTGCCGCTCTCCGAGAAGAAGCGGGTCAGGATCTCGTTGGTGTCGCGCAGTTTTCCCGAGAGGCTCTTCCAGAAGGTCCAGTAGAGGGCGACGCTGAAGCGTTGGTCTCTTTCCAGCAGCCAGTTGAGGGCTGAAGGATTGAGGATCAGGATACTCGCTTCGGTGGTGGTGATGGCGTCGCTCGAACGCGGCTGCTGATCGACGAAGGCGGACTCCCCGAAGAGGTCTCCGGGGTAGAGCTTGGCGAAGGAGAACACGCCGTAGGGCGTGGACCGCTGAATGTTCACCGTACCGCTTTCGATGATGAACGACTCGGCGCTCGAATCTCCCTGAATGACGATCGACGAGTCGGCAGCGAACTCGCTGCGCGAAATGCACGGCGCAAGCTGATTGCGCTGAGCCTCGGTGAAGTGGGAGAACAGATCCCAGTCGCTGAGGAGCTCGTCGATGCTCAAGATGACCCCATATTCCTCTTCGTCAACAATCGAACGACCTGCGAAACAGCATCGGCGTGACGGCGCCCCGCCGAGCTTACAGCAAGCGCAGTTGCGGCGGCCGGAGTCGTTCGACGACTGCCGCCTCGACGTCATCGAGCCAGGCATCCCGGTTCGTCGGATCGAGCCGTAGGGGCTGGAGATCGGCTTCGGCCAGTACCTGATCGAGGCGCTGCTCGATGGCGCGCTGGAACGAGGGGTCCGAGGATCGAATACCGTCCGGGCTGGGCTCTTCGAGGATCGGAACGTGAACCAGCAGCTCGTAGGTCGAGATCCAGGAGTCGACCAGTTGGTCGAGACCTTCGCGGCGTCCGGCGGCGAGGTCGAGGTAGACGTAGTTGTCGAGCACGCTGCGGTCGCAGATCACCACCGGATAGCGGTAGGCGGCGGCGATCTCTTCGGCGATCTGGGTGTGCAGAATCCAGGCTTCCGAAGCCAGCGAGGTCTCCTCGTTGATCGGCATGGGGCAGCGGCGAGCGACTTCGTGGACCACCTCGAGAGAAAGGTCGCGCGCCTTGAGGCGGGCGGCGAGGCCATAACAGAGGGTGGTCTTGCCGACGCCGTGACTCCCGATGAAGGCGATCTTGAAGCGCTGGGAGTCGTCCATGGCGAGATCTTAGCGCGCCCTGGCGAGACTTTCGGTGAGCAGATCGAGGGCTGTCGCGAGCTGTCGTGGGGTGATCACCAGCGGTGGAGTGACCTGCACCACCCGGCCGTTGGCGCCGCCGGCGAGCACCAGCAAACCGCGAGCCCGGGCCCGTTCGGCCCAGCCGTAGGCGACCTCGGAGCTCTCGACTTCGGCGCCCCAGACGGCGCCGCGGCCGCGCACCTCGACGACGCCGAGGGCCTGCCATTCCGCCTCGCGAGAAGCGATGGCGGCAGCGATCTCCCGGGCCCGTCCCAGAAGGTCTTCCTGCTCGATCACCTCGAGACTGGCGAGAGCGGCGGCGCAAGCCAGGGGGTGAGCGACGAAGGTCGCCGTCTGCAGGGCTTCGCCGGGCGTCGACCAAACCCGCAGAAGCTCACGATCAGCGACCACCGCCGCCATCGGCAAGCCGCCTCCGAGGGCTTTGCCGCAGACCAGCAGGTCCGGCCGCGCGTCGTCGTGCTCGACGGCGAACCAGCGGCCGGTGCGACCGCAACCGGTGAAGATCTCGTCGGCGATGGTGAGCACGTCGCGCTGGCGGCAGAGCTCGACCACTTCGGCGATCCAGCCCGTCGGCGGCAGCAGAATGCCCTCACGGCCGGCGATGGGCTCGAACAGCAGGCTGCCGATATCCGGTCGCCGGTCGAGCAAGCGGGCGATCTCGGCCGGTGACGCCGCGAAGGGTAGGCGGTGAACGTGGGAGTGCAAGTAGGGCGTGAAGGGCTCGCGAAAGGCCGCTCGGGAGGTGGTGACGAGAGCTCCCAGGGTGAGGCCGTGGTAAGCCGGGTCGAAGGCGATGATGCCGGGTCGGCCGGTGGCGAGGTAGGCGGTCTTGAGGCCGATCTCGACGGCGTCGGAGCCGGAGATCGCGAAATGGACCGCGGCCTCGCCGTCGCCATGAACCGGAGCGCGGCGAGCCAGCGCTTCGGCCAGCCGAACCCGCGGCCGGTGGGCGTGGACGTCGCCCAGGCCGTGAATCAGCTTGCCGCTCTGGTTCAGCAGTGCTTGTTCGACCTTCGGATGGCGATGCCCGACGGCGGCGACGCCGAAGCCGGAGGTCAAGTCGAGATAACGGTTGCCGTCGACGTCGAGAACGTTCGAGCCGCGCGCCTCTTCCCACAGGATGGTTTCACCGTCCGCCCCAACGGTATTGATGCCGGGAGCTTCGTAGGTCGCCAGCCGGCGACAGAGCTGCCGGGCCCGCGGCCCCGGCGGCGGCGTGACGATCTCCGGCAGCGCATCGCCGGGGGGGAGCTGGCTCAAAGCTCGCGACGGCCCGCCAGGGAGCGGGCGAGGGTCACCTGGTCGGTGTACTCGATGTCGCCTCCGACGGGCATGCCGAAGGCCAGGCGGGTCACCTGCACGCCGCGCGCCTTGAGCAGGCGGGCGAGGTAGAGGGCGGTGGCTTCGCCTTCGACGTTGGGATTGGTCGCCAGGATCACCTCTTCCACCCCCTCGAGCCGCTCGAGAAGATCGCCGATGGTGAGCTGGTCGGGTCCGATGCCGCGATGGGGGCGCAGCGCTCCAAGCAGCACATGGTAGTGACCGGCGAACTCTCCGGTGCGCTCGATGGGCTCGATGTTGAAAGGCTCTTCGACGACGCAGAGGCGCTGCCGGTCGCGGCCCGGATCAGCGCAGCGGGTGCAAGGATCGACAGCGGTGATGGCGTGGCAGGTGGAGCAGTGGAAGAGCTTTTCCTTGACGTCGACCACCGCCGCGGCCAAGGCCCGCGCGTCGCCTTCGGGGGCGCGAAGGAGGTGATGGGCGATGCGGGTGGCGGTTTTCGAGCCGATGCTCGGCAGGCGGGAAAGCTCGTTGACCAGACGAGCCAGCGGGTCCGGCTTGGCCAAGGTGGGCCGGCCCTACCTTCTCACCAGATCTTCAGGCGAAAGGCGGTAGGTGATTGAAAATGCAAGGCATCCGACGGCGCAGCGCCGCTGCCGTACTCGCCGTACTGCGAGAAGCGGAGACGACGGATAACGCAGCAGATTCGAGGACATACGGCCTTGCAGCGGAGGTCTGGTGAGACGGTAGGGCTAGAAAATTCCTGGCAGGCTGGCGGCCATCGAGCCCATCTTGCCCTGCATGGTCTCGTCGACCTTGCGGGCGGCCTCGTTGACGGCGGCTTTGATCAGGTCTTCGAGCATGCCGACGTCTTCGGGATCGACCACTTCAGCATCGATCTTCACCGACACCAGGAGCTTGTGACCGTTCATCTCGACGGTCACCATACCGCCTCCAACGCTCGCCTCGACCACCGTTTCGGCGAGCTCTCGCTGGAGCTTCTCCTGCATCTGCTGGGCCTGCTTCATCAACTGCCGAATGCTGCTCATGACTCCTCCCTGGGCCGATTCTCGAGCTCTTCGACCTCTTCCACTTTACCTTGAAACAGGTCGAGGACGATCTGGACGGCGGGGTTGGCTTCGACCTCGTCTTGGGCCTCGGCGGTCGCTTTCGCCACCTCTTCCGGCGGCGTCTCGACGGCGTCGCCCTCGGCCAGCCTCCACGGCATGGCTACGCCCCAGGCGGCGGCGATGGATTCTTCCAGGATCTTGCGATTGCCCGGTCGCTCGAGGGTCTTGGTGAGGAAGGGATCACCAGGTGGCGAGTAGATGACGAGAACGTCGTCTTCCACTGCCAGCTTCTGAGCTTCCGAGAGGTGGGCCGCCAGCGGCTGACGACGCGCCCCGACGGCTTCGAGCAAAGCCGTCAGATTGCCGGCGCTCGACGAAGGTGTCGGATCCGGCGCCGGCTCATCCTTCGATGGCGCCGTTGGCGGGGCCTTCGGTGCTCTGGCCGCGGCCGCCGGATCGGGCAAGGACTCCGGTGGCGGTCCGCTGCTCAGCTCTGGCGGCGCTTCCTCGTCGCCGTGCGGCGGCGGCGGTTCGGGAGGCGGCTCGGGCTGTCGAGCAGGGGGTCTCTGTGCCTTTCTGGTGGCGGACGGCTTTTCAGGAGACTTTTCTCTCGAGCGGGTTGGCTCGCGCCGCGTTGGTTCACGCCGTGCTGGCGTTGGGGCGGTCGCGGTCGCTGCTCCTGCCGGCGCCGCGGTCTCGGCCACCGGCCGGCCGGCGATGAGATCCTCGAGAAGCATCAGCTTGGGCAGCTCGGCGGCCCGCAGCCAGGCGATCTCGAGGGCCAGGAAGGGCACCTCGCTGCGGCGCAGCACGGTCTCACTCGCCAGCAGGTGGTGAATCAGGCGTAGCAGGTTCTCGTAACCGATTTCCTGGGCCAGGCTCCCGATGCGCTCGATCTCGTCGGCGGTGCGGTCGACCTTGCCCTTCATCGCCAAATGGAGCGCGTCGCGACAGAAGGCGAGGAACTGGGCGAAGGCGTGGCGCGGATCCCAGCCGTCCTCTTCCAGGCGCTCCACGGCCTGACGGATCTGGTTGCCGTCGCCATGAGCGATGGCGCGCAGCAGCTCTTCCTGGAGCGGTGAGTCGAGGCCCCCGATCAGCCGTGCCGCTTCGTCGTCGTCGATCGCTCCCGAGCCGAAGGTCGCCATTTGATCGAGCAGGGCGACGGAATCGCGCACGCTGCCTTCGCCGGCTCGGGCGATCAGTCGGAGAGCCGTCGGACTGGCGGTGATCTCTTCCGCTTGGCAGATATTGGCCAGGTGATCCGCCAGCTCGCCGATGGGTACGCGTCGGAAGCGGTACTCCTGACAACGCGACAGGATGGTCGCGGGCACGGCGTCGACTTCGGTGGTGGCGAAGACGAAGACCAGGTGGGCCGGCGGCTCTTCGACGATCTTGAGGAGGGCGTCGAAGGCTTGCCGGGACAGGCGGTGGATCTCGTCGAGGACGGCGACCTTGTAGCGATCCCTTGCCGGGGCGTACTTGAGGCTCTCGGTGAGATCGCGCACCTGCTCGACCTTGGAGTAGGTGGCGGCATCGACCTCGATGACGTCGAGGTCGGCGCCGGAAGTGATCTCCTGACAGATGGAGCACTCGTTGCAGGGCTCCGCCGTCGGGCCTTGCTCGCAGTTGAGGGCCTTGGCGAGGAGGCGCGCCGCGGTGGTCTTGCCGACGCCGCGAATCCCCGAAAAGAGATAGGCCTGGGCGATACGTCCGTCGGTTAGACCGTTCTGGAGCGCCTGGACGATCGGTCCTTGCCCGATGAGCTCAGAGAACCGTTGCGGGCGCCACTTGCGAGCGAGGACCTGATAGGTCATGGGCCTTTGGGGTTTCGGTGGTTGGGTCGGCGTCGGCCGACGAAGGGTTCCGGCGAATCTGCGGCACTCGACCGGGTCCCCTTATCGCTGCTCCCTTCCGGGCCTGACGAGGTTCGGAGCTGGCCGATGCACAGGACCCGAACCCTTCGTCGGCCGGCGCCGGAAACCTCATGGTAAGGCCAGCCGCCGGCGAAGTAAAGGTGCGAAGCCGTTGGACATGGGTGTTTACCGCTCGCGGGGCTCTGTGTATGATAGGCGGCCCTGCGTATCGCCGGGGGAAGTGTGTCTCGTGCGAGCGACATGATGACCGACGATCTCCGCTGGATGGCCGAAGCTCTGGCCGAGGCCCGCCGCGGAGCGCAAGTCGGGGAAGTCCCCGTCGGCGCGGTGATCGTGAGGAACGGCGAGGTCTTGGCGCGGGCCCACAACCGGCGCGAGACCGACGGCGATCCATTGGCTCACGCCGAGATTTTGGCGATTCGGCAGGCGGCGTCGCAGATCGAGGGTTGGCGCCTGGTGGGTTGCGAGTTGTTCGTCACCCTCGAGCCCTGCGCCATGTGCGCTGGTGCTCTGGTCAACGCTCGGTTGGACCGCCTGGTCTTCGGGGCATCCGATCCCAAGGCGGGCTGGTGTGGAAGCTTGGGCGATCTGGTGCGGGATCCGCGCCTCAATCATCGCCTGGAGGTGACCGCGGGAGTCCTCGCAGAGGAATGCTCGAAGGAGCTCAAGAGCTTCTTTGCCGCGTTGCGGCGTTAGTTCTTTGAAGGACAGGGGAGAGGTGTCCGAGTGGCTTAAGGAGCACGCTTGGAAAGCGTGTGTAGGGTAACCCCCTACCGTGGGTTCGAATCCCACCCTCTCCGCCAACTTCGTCGGTGCTTTTCCGAGGAGAGGTGCCAGAGTGGTCGAATGGGGCGGTCTCGAAAACCGTTGACCGGGCAACCGGTCCGTGGGTTCGAATCCCACCCTCTCCGCCATCCCCGACGAAGTCGACTGCGAGATCGTCGGGCCGAATCGAACCCCATCGGGAGCGACGCCGGCCCGCTTTGAATTGAAAGCGTCCGTTCGACGGTGCAGACCGCCGACGGGCGAGAAGAGAAGAGGAAGGGAACCGTGAAGAGAACTTTTCAACCGAACAACCTGCGCCGTAAGCGGCGCCATGGTTTCCGGCTCCGCATGCGGACCCGGAACGGCCGAGCGATCATCTCGAACCGGCGCCGCAAGGGCCGCAAGCGTCTCTCCGCCTGAGCCTGTCCAAGAGCGGCCAGCGGGGAGAGGTGCGGCCGGCTGAGGTGCGGCCGGTCGGGGTGCGGCCAGCCGAGGCGTTGCCGGCCGCCGAGCGCCTGAAGCGTCGGCCGGATTTTCTGCGCTGCTACCGCCGAGGTCGCCGCTTTCACGGAGACCAGGCGATTCTCTATGCGGTTTCCAATGACCTCGGTCACCCGAGGCTCGGCATCACCGCCAGCCGCAAGGTGGGCAAAGCGGTTGTACGGCAGCGGATCAAGCGACGTATTCGGGAGATCTATCGGCGATGGCATCGGCGCAGCAGCCTTCCGGCGGTGGACCTGGTGGTTCACCTCAAGGCGGGCGTCGGTCCGGTGGAGTTTCATCGCCTGCGGGGAGAGCTCCAGGGACTGATGCGTCGGGTGATTCGAAAACCTCCCCCCTCGTCCGCGTGACGGTCTTCTTCCTCGACTCCTACAAACGATGGCTGTCTCCGCTCCTGCCGAGGGCTTGTCGGTTTTCGCCGACCTGTTCGGAATACGCTCGGCTGGCCTTCATCGACCATGGCTTCTTGGGCGGAAGCTGGAGAACCGTGGCGCGGGTAATGCGCTGTAATCCCTTCCATCCCGGGGGTATCGACCTGCCGTAGCCAGAAATCCGACCAGCCTTCCAGCATGACGAGCTGCAGCACCTGGCGGTTCCAATGCGAAGGAGCCGAGAGACTCCCCGTGATTTGCGGGAATGGCGCTCGCAGCGCCGCCGTAGCTCTCGGCAGAGTGGCCGCGAGACGATTCAGAAAGGACAGAAAGAGCCTTGGATATCCGGCGACTGTTACTCGCCTTCGTGTTGTCGTTGGGGATTTTGCTTACCTGGAATTACTTCTTCCCGGTTCAGCCCGTGCGGCCTCCCGGCGACGAGATCCAGCCCGTGCCAGCGGTCGAAGAGGCATTGCCGGTGGAAGCGGCGCTGGACGAGTCCGAGGTCCCGGAGGTGGCGGAGGGTGCGGCGACCGAGTCCGAGGAAGAGGCGCGCCTGGGCGCGACCGCCGAGGAGCGCGTGGTGGTCGACACGGAACGCTTCCGAGCCGAGCTCAGCAACCGCGGAGCCGTGCTGCTGTCGTTCCGCCTCAAGAACCACCGCACCGCCGAAGGGGACGACGTCGACCTGGTGCGCTTCCGCCAGGGTGGCCTCCAGCCCTTCGCGCTGGTGGCCGGAGGTAGCGCCAGTCCGCTCGAGCTCAACCGGGCTCTGTTCGAGGTCGAAGACCTGGACGGCGAGGGCGAGCGGCAGGTCGTCTTTCGCTATCGCGGCCCCCTCGGGGCGGCGGAGAAGAGCTTCCACTTCCGCCGCGACGGTTTCCTCGAGACCAAGATCGAGGTCGAGCGGCCGCAGGACTGGAACCTCTGGCTTGGTCCCGGCTTGCGCAACCCGACCCTCGACGAGCTCGACAATCGCTTCGGCCAGGAGCGTGGCGGGGTTTATCGCCTGGGCGGCGACATGGAGCGGGTGGAGGCCAAGAAGGGCTTCGAGCCGGAGGTCCTGCCGGGCACCGGCATGACCTGGGTGGGTCTCGAGGACCACTACTTCTTGACCGCGTCGATTCCGTCGCCGGCGACGCCGCTGCGCGGAGTCGTCTTCGAGCCGCTGTTCGTGTTGCCCGGTGCGGATGGTCGATGGAGCTTCGAGGCGGTACCGCCGAAGGATGCGCTGACCAAGGAACAGAAGGACCTGCAAACCGACTACGCGCTCCTGCTGCAGCCGACCTCGGATCGGATCGAGCTCGAGAACTACTGGGGCGCCAAGGATATTCGCCGCCTCAGCAAGCTGCCCTACGGTCTCGACGAGACCATCACCTTGGGGATTTTCGGGTTCTTCGCCCGCTTGCTGTTCGCGGGCTTGATGTGGATTTACGAGAACGTGGTGCCCAACTACGGTTGGTCGATCGTTCTGCTGACCACGGCGATCAAGATCGTGTTGGCGCCGCTGACCCACAAGAGCTACAAGTCGGCGCGTCGCATGCAGGAGCTGTCGCCGAAGATGCAGGCGATCCGGTCGCGCTATCGCCCCAAGCTGAAGGACAAGCAGGGCCGCCCCAACATGGAGGCCCAGCGCAAGATGAACGAGGAGATCATGGCCCTCTACAAGAGCGAGGGCGTGAATCCGGCCGGCGGTTGTCTGCCGATGCTGTTGCAGCTTCCGGTGTTGTTCGCCTTCTACCGCCTCCTCGGAGCGGCGGTGGAGTTGCGCAATGCGCCCTGGCTGGGCTGGATCAAGGATCTCTCGGTGGCCGACCCCTACTATGCGTTGCCCTTGATCATGGGAGGAACGCAGTTCCTTCAGCAGCGCATGACGCCGATGGGTGGCGACCCCATGCAGCGTCGAATCTTCCAGCTGATGCCGGTGTTCATGACCTTCCTGTTCCTCAATTTCCCCAGCGGTCTGGTCCTCTACTGGTTGACCAACAACGTGCTGACGATCGCGCAGCAAGGGGCATACAATTGGTTCAAAGAGCGCGGAACGGACAAGGCCAAGGCCGCCAAGAAAGGATGAGGTTTCGTCACTATGGGCCAGAAACAGTACTTTTCCGGTAACAACCTGCGGCAGGCGGTCCTGGCCGCGGCGGCGCAACTCGACGTCGACGCGGATCAGTTGGCCTTCGAAGAGGTCGAGAAGAAGGGCGGCAAACTCAAGGGACGCCGGCGGGTGGTGATCGTGGTCGACGGCGACAACCCCGTAAGCGGAGTGGAGGCCGCGGCTGCGGAGCCAGATGCTCCGCCGGCCGCGGAGCCGATCGCCGAAGCTGTCGTCCCGGCGGAAGCCGAGGTCGCTCCAGAAGAGCCGGCCGCGGTCGAGGTGGCTCCGGAAGCTACCGCCGAAGCGGCCGCGACAGAAGAACCGATGACGGTTGCCGAGGAAACCCCGGCCGCGGCTCCGCCCGCCGCCGAGGAGCCTGCGACGTCGCAGGCGAGCGCCGCCCCAGCCGATCCCGAACCCCCTGCCGCCGACGAGGAAGGAGAAGAGGCCTCGGGAAGGCTGGCGAAGGCCGCTGACCATGCCTTGACCCCGATTCTGGACGTGGCGGGTCTGGAGGTCGAGATCGCCATCTTCCAGGAGCGAGACCGGCTCGAGATCGACCTCTCGGGTCGCGATGAAGATCTTCTTCTGGCCGAGAAGGGCGAGCTCCTCCTGTCGATCGAGCACCTGCTGCCGCGGGTGATTCGCGGCGTGGCGGGAGAAACGACCGCGGTGCGGGTGGATTGTGCCAACTTCCACAGCGCTCGCGAGGACGAGCTCCGGTCGATGGCGTTGCGCCTGGCCGATGAGGTCCGAGAGTCGGGGCGGCCCCGCAGTACGCCCCCGCTGGGCCCGGGCGACCGTCGAGTCGTTCACCTGGCCGTGGTCGACGACGAAGATGTCTCGACGGCCAGCGAAGGGTCGGGGTTCCACAAGAAAGTGAAGATCCGACCGGCCTGAGGTCGACCCGATGAGGCGCCCGCCCAGCCGGGCGCGACGAATCTTCCAGGGCGAGGTGTTTCACGTGAAACATCTCGCCTTTGTTGTTTCACGTGAAACATGACCCAGCTTCCAGAGATCAGTCGACAGGAAATCCGTCGGGGCCTCGACACCTTGCTGGCGGACCCTCTGTCGGACGATGCTCTCGATCGTCTCCATGGCCACTATCAGGAGCTTCGTCGCTGGAGTCCGCGCCTGGCCTTGATCGGCCCCGGCACCCGACATGAAATCCTTGCCCGGCACTACGGCGAGGCGCTCGCCGCTTTGCCTCTGATCACGTCCGGGGGTGTCTTGGTGGATGTCGGCAGCGGTGCCGGTTTTCCCGGCTTCGTGCTCGCCTGCGTCCGCTCCGACCTGCGTTTGACGCTGATCGAAGCCCGCGGTCGAAAGTGCGCATTCTTGCAGGCCGCCGCCCGTCGGGCCGCTTTGCCCTGTCAATGCCTCAATGCTAGAGTCGGCGACCCGCTGCCCGAGGGAGTTCCGGAGAGGGTGGCCTACTATTCGGTGCGGGCGCTGCGGTTGCCCCCCAAAACCCTCTCCGCCATGGCCCACCGCCTGCGAGACGAAGGACGTTTCTTGTTCTGGGCCGGAGCCGAGGATCCCGAGCTGCCGGTGGGGTTTCGGGTTCGACGGCAGGTGCCGATCCCGGGTAGTAAGCATCGGCGGGTTCTCGAAGTCGAAGCGCCACCAGCGAACGGAGATCTTCAAAGGGATGAGCAGGATTCTGGCTATCGCCAATCAGAAGGGCGGGGTCGGTAAGACCACCACCGCGATCAACCTCAGCGCGGCCCTCGGGGCACTCGAGAAGAAGATCCTCCTGGTCGACTGCGACCCTCAGGGCAACGCCACCCGCGGTCTCGGCGCCGACGCCACGCCACCGCACCTTTACCATGCTCTGTCCGGCGAGGCGTCGATGGCCGACGTGATTCGTCCTTCGGGGTTTCCGAATCTCGACCTCGTGCCGACCGACCGGGATTTGGTGGGGGTCGAGGTCGAGTTCGTCGACGAGGAAGGCTGGCAGGGCCGTCTCAGGGACGCTTTGGCTCCGATCGCGGACCGGTACCACATGGTTTTCCTCGACTGCCCGCCGTCCCTTGGTCACCTCACGGTCAGCGCCCTCGCCGCAGCAGACCAGGTCTTGGTGCCTCTACAGTGCGAGTACTTCGCCCTCGAAGGGGTCAGCGAGCTGGTCTCGACGGTGCAGCGGATCGGTGGAGGACTGAATCCCGGGCTCAAGATCGATGGAGTCCTGCTCACCATGTACGACGATCGAACCAACCTTTCCCGTGACGTCGCCGACGAGATTCGACGTCACTTTCCGCAGGCCGTCTTCGACTCCGTGGTGCCGCGCAACATCCGTCTGGCCGAGGCTCCAAGCCACGGTGTGCCGATCTTCCAGTACGACATCCGCTGTCGTGGCGCCGAGGCCTACCTCGCCGTGGCGCGAGAATTTCTCCGGCGGGTGGCATGAGCGCGGCACGCAAGAAAGGTCTCGGGCGTGGTCTCGACTCGTTGATCCAAAGCGCTCCGCCGGCCGAAACGGGAGTCCGTAAGCTCCCGGTCGGGATGCTGCATCCCAACCGTCATCAGCCGCGCACGCAGTTCGACGAGTCCGGTCTCGAAGAGCTCGCCGAGTCGATCCGATCCCAAGGCCTGATTCAGCCGATCATCGTCACCGCCCGGGCGGAGGGCGAGTACACCATCGTCGCCGGCGAACGTCGCTGGCGCGCGGCGCAGCGCGCCGGCCTCGATGTCGTGCCGACGGTGGTGCGGGAGATCTCCGGCGATCAAGAGCTTCTCGAAGTCGCCCTGGTGGAGAACATTCAGCGCTCGGACCTCAACCCGGTCGAAGAGGCCGAGGCCTACCGCACCTTGCAGGACAAGTTCTCGCTCTCGCAAGAAGCCCTGGCCTCGCGGGTTGGCAAGGCTCGAACCACGATCACCAACAGCCTGCGTCTGCTGCGCCTACCGGACGCCGTCACCGACCTGCTGCGCGACGGCAGCCTCTCCGCCGGCCAGGCCCGTCCGTTGCTGCGCCTCGAGGATGCGGACGAGCAGCAGCGGCTGGCCCAGCGGGCGGTCGCCGATGGACTGACGGCGCGCGACCTCGAGCGGCTGGTACGATCGCCGTCGAGCCCCCGCCAGGCGAAGCGGGGCCGTGAGGTGGAAGTCCACACCGCCGCCGCCGAAGAGACGCTTACCCAGCGCCTGCAGACCCGGGTCGAGATTCACCGGCGAGGCAAAGGGGGAACGCTGCGTCTTCACTTCCACACGGAAGAGGAGCTGATGCGGCTCTATGACCTGCTGATCTCGAAGGGAGAAGGCGAATGATCTTCAAGAACGACAGCTCTGCGAGCGATCTCAATGGCTTTCTCGATCGCGGCAGCCATATCGACGGTGAGCTGCGCTTCGAAGCTTCTTTCCGGGTCGATGGCAAGGTCACCGGAACGGTGAGCTCCGGAGGCACGCTGGTGGTCGGCGATTCTGGCGAAGTCGATGGCAAGACCGAAGTCGACCAGGTTTTCGTCTCCGGAGTGCTGCGAGGGGCGGTCAAGGCGCGGACCCGAATTCATATTGCCCCGGGCGGTCGGGTCTACGCTGATCTCGACACGCCAGCCCTGATCATCGAAGAGGGCGCCATCTTCGAAGGCCGCTGTTCCATGGAGCGGTCGCCGAAGAAGGATCCGGGCGAGAAGCAGGATGCTGGCCCGAAGCTGGTCAGCAAGGCCGCCGGATAGATTATAAAGTTTTGATTCTAAAGACTTTGATTCGTCTTTCACGTCAGCGAGGAAGGCTTCCCGAAGGAGCGACCAAGGTCTGGTAGGAAGGGACGAAGGTCAACGGGTTGCGCGCCAGAAAAGACGAGCGATCGAAGGCGTCCGTCAGGACTTGTCCATCGAGGTCGCGGGCCACCGGCAGGCCGAGGGCGTAGATCAGCGTCGGCACGACATCCACCAGATCTGCGCCGGTCAGCAAGGAACCGCCGCGAATGCCCTCTCCATAGAGCAGCAGGACGCCATCCGGTGAGCCGTTGAAGCTGCCCGCCACCAGGGGCTCCCGGCCGAGCTCCCGCCAAGCTCGCCCCCAGCCCGATGGGGAGCCGGAACCGTAGGCCGAAATCACCGCGAGAATTTTCGGAGAAGGTATTTTCTCCCACAGTTTGGCGATCACCTCGTCCGTGTAGCTGTAATAATTTTCCAACTGAAGCGCAGCCTCTTCGTAGGCGGGATCCTGCAGACCTTCGAGCCGAGCGGCGGCATAGCCACCGAAGAACAGCTCCGAGACCTCGGCCAAGCCGTCGAGGGTGAGGATCATGGCCTGGGGAGCCGGTTCGTCGTCGAGGACGAAGGCGCCGAGGGATTCTCGCCAGATGTCGCTCGCCAGCGAGCTCAGCACCCGCTCCTGAGCCACCGGCCCGAAGCGTGCCGCCAGGACCGGGTCGATCTCGTCCTCGCGCAGCCGGAAGATCCGCCCCCGTTCCGCCAGCTCCGGTGGCCGGGTCGTCGCTTCTTCCTCGCGGGGGTGGGTGAAGAAGCGATCGGACAGCACGAGCTGGGCGTCCTCACTCACCGGAGCGCTCGCGGGCCAAGCGATGACGGCGCTCGAGATTCCCAGCCGCGGCAGGATCTCCCACAGAGCCAGCACCTGGCGGTCGCGGCCGTCAGCGGCCCGCCGTGGTTGACCGAGGGTGCCCCAGTGGCGAAAGCCGAGCGCCGACGGCAGGATGCCGATGTGCGCTCCGGCCGCGATCTGTGGTGCTTCGTAGAGCCACGGCGAGACCAGGCCGTGGCGGTAGGGGTACTTGCCCGTCGCCAGCGTCGACCACAGCGGCAGGCGTTGGTTGGGAGTGAGTGAGGTCAGCCGGCCATAGGCGCCGTCGCGCAGGGCTTGCTCGAAGAAGGGTAGCTTGCCTTGGCCGGCGGAGGGCAGGACGGCGTCGAGGGTGGCGCCGTCGAGTCCCACCACCAGCAATCGCGGCCGCAGGGTGTCGGCGACCACCGAGGGCCGCGGCGTCGGCGGCGGGCTCGGACGAAAGGCCTCTCGTCGTTCGACGATGAAGTACACCGAGGCCAAGGCCAGAACCACATAGCCGAGGCGGCTCCGAATGCCATAGGGGCGGTTCTTCCAGGAGTGAATCAGGGCGGTGTAGAAGGCGATCAAGGCGGAGAGGGAGAGCAGGGCCGCGGCCTTGATCAGCCGAACGTTGATCCCCGGCGGCAGGAAAAAGGCGTACTGGGAGGCGTTGACCCAGCTCAGCACGGCCGAAAAAGCCAGCGCACCGGTGATCGCCCAGGGCAGCGCTCGACGAGCCCGGTGGCGCCGCCGCCAGAGGATCGGCACCGTCACCAGCAGGCTGGCGACCCCGATCAGCGCCCCATAGAGGAAGATGCCGCGGCTCACCGACGACGGGCCGAAGGGGAGCTCCGGATTGAGGAAGAAGATCAGTCCGGCGATCTGGGTTCCGGCGAGGACTCCGGGCACGAAGCCCAGCGCCAGGAGGTCGAGCCAGGGCGGAATCAGGGGAGCGGAGGGACGCGATTTCATGGTGCCGGGGCCATGGTAAAGTCCCGGGCCGACGAAGGCCAGGGCCCGCCACCGCGAGTCGCCGGCCGGTGGCGCGAGATGATGACCAGAGCTAGCGGAAACCTCGAACCCATTGCCGTCGCCCTCGACACGCCGGATTGGTCCCGGTTCGAAGAATGGTGCCGTCTGTTCGGTCCGCGGGTGGGGGTGCTCAAGGTGGGGCTCGAGGCCTTCGTGCGCTGGGGCCGGCCGGCGGTCGAAACCGCCCTGACCCACGGTCGGCGAGTCTTTCTCGACCTCAAGCTGCACGATATTCCGAACACCGTCGCCGGTGCCGTGGCCGCGGCCTCCGACCTCGGCGTCCACTACCTGACGATTCACGCCGGCGGCGGTTTCGAGATGATGCGACAGGCGAAGCAGGCCGCCGGGCCTGAGCTCCGGCTGCTGGCGGTCACTGTCCTGACCCACCTCGACGAACCGTCCCTCGAAGCCCTCGATCTGCCCGGCACCAGCTCCGAAAGGGCTCGGCGCTGGGCCGTTCTGGCGCAGCAGGCGGGGGCCGCCGGGGTGGTTTCGTCGGCCCTCGAAGTCGAAACCCTGCGCCGCCACCTGCCTGCGCCCTTCGAGCTGGTGACCCCGGGCATTCGTTGGCAGGGAACCGACGCCGGAGACCAGCGGCGGGTGGCGGGACCGCGACAAGCCCTCGACCGCGGCGCCGACCTGCTGGTCATCGGCCGCCCCCTGACCGCGGCCCCGGACCCCGGCCAAGCCTTAGCCGAGCTCGAGGCCTTGCTCGGCTGATCAGGTCAGTTCGGGCGAAAGGTGAAGCGCTCGACAGTGCGATCGATTCGGCCGTGCAGGCGACAGAAAGCCGCTTAGGACGGATCCGTCCTGGATCGAGGTACCTGGCCGTCGGTGAGGGTCAGATTCCTCGGCTCTCACCAGCAAGCAGCCGTGTGCTAGCAGGCTGCTGAAAAAGTCCGCTTCGCGACTTTTCCAGCGCTGCTAGCTGTTTTTTCCGAGAGGGGCTGCGCGCCCCTCTCCGGCCCAAGAAGCGCGGTTCTTGGGCCTCCTCTCCCGTCG
>JBCCHV010000022.1 GCA_039028635.1 Acidobacteriota bacterium | reverse complement strand
CGAACCCGCGACCTCCGGCGTGACAGGCCGGCATTCTAACCAACTGAACTACGACCCCGTTTTCTTGGGGAGCGACCGGAGCTAGCCGGCCACTCGTGGACGCGCTTTCCGCATCCGCTCACGCCCGAATGGTGGGAGGTGAGGGACTCGAACCCGCGACCCCCTGCTTGTAAGGCAGGTGCTCTAACCGGCTGAGCTAACCTCCCAGCGGCGCGAGGATCGCAATGGTACAGAAGAGCCGAAGCCAAGTCAACGACCAGATCGGCGCACCCGGCGGGACCTGACAAGGGCCTGTTTCGAGAGGCTTTTTGGCATGAAATAATGGGCCCGAAGATGGCTTCCCGACACCGCGCCGCCCTCCACCGAGGGAGCGGCCCGGCAGCAGGCGAAGCACTCCGCCCGTCGACAATTACCTGAGACCGATATTCCCTGGAGGAGGTTTCGATGTTCGAGATTCCCACCCTGCCCTACGCCTACGATGCGCTCGAGCCGCACATCGACGCGCAGACCATGGAGATTCACCACAGCAAGCACCACAACGCCTACTGCACCAACCTCAACAAGGCGCTCGAGGGTCACGCCGACCTGCAGTCGAAGAGCGTCGAGGATCTGCTGCGCGGCATCGACTCGCTCCCCGAGGGCATCCGCGGTGCGGTGCGCAACCACGGTGGAGGCCACGCCAACCACAGCCTGTTCTGGGCCACGATGACGCCGGGCGGCAGCAGCGCACCGGAAGGGGCCCTGGGGCAGGCCATCAACAACGCCTTCGGCAGCCTCGACGGCCTCAAGGAGAAGCTCCTCGGCGCCGCTGGCGGCCAGTTCGGCTCTGGCTGGGGCTGGTTGGTGGCCGAAGGCGGTCGGCTCGAGGTGATCGCCCGCCCCAATCAGGACAGTCCCCTGATGGAAGGCAAGACGCCTCTCCTCGGGGTCGACGTCTGGGAGCACGCCTACTACCTGCGCTACCAGAACCGGCGCCCGGACTACCTCGCCGCCTGGTGGAACGTGATCGATTGGCGCGCCGTCGAAAGCCGCTTCTAGGTCTCCAAGACGTCCTTGCCGTCCGAGGGAGCGTTGCTCCCTCGGACCCGCGTTGGTCTTCCTTCCCCGCTCAGATCCCCGCCTTGCCGGAGCCCTCGGGCCTCAACCCGAGCCGCCCTTCCGCGACACCCGGTCGCGCAAGATGACGACCCCTTCATCACCCTCGCCGAGGGTCGCTCAGTGTCTCGAGGGACTGAATTCGGGACAGAAAAGACCGCCCAAAAGAGCCTTCCGGCCCCAAAGAGCCCGTGAACTTGTATTCCTGAAAGAGGATTCTTTGCAGATCTAAAAGTTGGATATTCATAAGTTTGCACGACTCAGCTCATGCACTGAGCAGACGCGTGCCCAAGCAAGACGTCGAATTCAACAATTTTTCAACCGCCCTCCTTTTACACTCCTGGCAACGCAGTCAGGTGCTACGCCCCTCATCCAGAAGGAGGTAACCTCAAATGGCCGAACAGCTCAAAGTCACCCCAATTTCCCCTCACCTTCACAGCCGCGACGAGCGTCAGCTGACCAAGGTCTTCAAGGCCCTGTCCGACGCGACCCGCCAGGAGATCCTTCGCCTCCTCGAGTCGCAGCAGCGCACCGTCGGCGAGATCGTGGGCAACTTCAATCTTTCCCAGCCGACCATCTCGCGTCACCTGTCGGTTCTCAAGGAGGCCGATCTGGTGGTCGACCAGCGCCAGGGCCAGAACGTCATCTATCGCCTGAACGACGACGCCCTCGAGACCTCCATGCGCGAGTTCTTCGGCCAGTTCCGCAGCTGCCAAGAGGCGCTGCGCTAAGCCGACCGAATGTTCGAGGGGTCCGCGCGGCCAGCCCTACCCCTCTACTCCGCAGCGAATATTGCCCGGCCTCCGAGCCGGGCATCGTTGCGTCTGGGAGAGGAAAGCCGCCGACCTCTGGATTCCCCGGAGACCCCGCAGTATACTTCGCGGCCGGGCCGGAAACGGCCGACGAGCCTGCCCTCACGGGTCGGCTCTCTACCTCATGGCGGTGTAGCTCAGCCGGTTAGAGCGAGCGGCTCATAACCGCTAGGTCGGGGGTTCAAGTCCCTTCACCGCCACCATTTCTCCTTCCCTAACGGTCAGTCGAAACGATGCCGGTGAAGGGACTCGGTGTGTCTGGATACGCCTCGACGAGGCGGATCAAGACACGGCAAGTCCCGGGGCGAACATTCTCCTTCCCTAACGGTCAGTCGAAACGATGCCGGTGAAGGGACTCGGTGTGTCTGGATACGCCTCGACGAGGCGGATCAAGACACGGCAAGTCCCGGGGCAAACATTCTCATTCCCTAACGGTCAGTCGAAACGATGCCGGTGAAGGGACTCGGTGTATCTGGAGAGACCTCGCAGAGGTCTCTCCAGAGTACGGCAAGTCTCAGAGCAACCATTTCCTCGTTCCCGGAGGATTTCCTCCATAGGCAGGAGGCGCCGTGCGCTTCTCTGGGTGACGGGCTCTTAGGCATCGACGGACAGCGCCGGACCGGCTACGACCTGGCGTGACTGGCCTGCGAGGCGGAGCTCAAGGCTGGCAGAACCTTCGGCGGTAGTCGCTCGGGGCGATTTTGACTACGCGGTGGAAGGAGCGTCGCATCGAGTCCGCGCTGCCGAAGCCACAGCTCGCCGCGACGGCGTCGAGGGAATGGTCGGACTCTTCGAGACGCCGACGCGCCGCCTCGACGCGCACTTTCTCGACGTAGGCGGCGGGTGTCTCTCCCACTTCCCTTCTGAAGACCCGCGAGAAGTTGCGCAGGCTCATGTGGACCCGCTCGGCCATCGACTCGACGGAGAGATCGCTCGACGGATTATCCGCAGCCCACGCGATCAGCTCGTTGATCGAGTTTCGCTCCACCTGCTGCGCCGCCAATGTGGTGCTGAACTGGGACTGGCCGCCCGGACGACGCATGAAGACCACGAGATGCCGCGCGCAGTCGAGTGCCAGCGCCCGCCCCAGATCTTCCTCCACGAGGGCCAGCGCGAGGTCGATGCCGGCGGTGACGCCGGCGGAGGTGTAGACGTTTCCGTCCTTGACGAAGATCGAGTCAGCCTGGACATCCACCTTCGGAAAGCGCGTCGAGAGCTCCTTGGCTCCGCGCCAGTGCGTCGTGGCCTTCTTGCCGTCCAAGAGTCCGGCGTCCGCCAGCAAGAAGGCCCCAGCGCAGATCGACACCACCCGGCGTGACCGCGCCGCCAAGCGACGCAGGATCTTCAAAGACTCCGCAGGCGACCCGCTGCGCCAAAGCTCTGGATCGGCGGCCGGAACCACCATCGTATCGATCGCACCGCGACAGCTCTTCGCCGTTCGGTGGCCTTCCATCGAGATGCCGCCGAAGGAGTGGATCGTCTTGGATTTGCCGGCGCTCACCAGCTCCAAGGTGTAGGGCGACGGCTCAGCGCCGGCGAGCGTATTGGCGAGCGAGAAGACCTCCCACGGCCCCGTCAGATCGAGCAGGGCGACTTGCGGAAACGCGAGAAATACGATGCGTCTGGGAGTGCCCGATATCGGAGTCTCGAGCTTAAGGCCCATGGATCGCTTCCTTTCGGTGGACGGCTGCGGAGAATGGCCGAATCTGTCGGAACATTGTCATTTACGCCACCGGCAATGTCAACGACACTAGCCGTGCGGTCGGGCGACGGACCCGGCCCTCGACATCAACCCCGAGGAGACGGCCATGGAGACCCACAACCCTGAGGTCAATACCGAGATCACCACCATCAACCGCAGACGCTTCGTTGCCGCCGCAGCCGCCGCTGCTGGCGCCGCAGCCATGGCGGGCGGAGCCCACCGTGCCGCCGCGGACGACGGTGCCTTGCAGGAGGCAAAATTCAAACTTCCGCCCCTGCATGGAGGGCGCAAGCCGGAGGTGGCGATGCTCCTTTATCCGGGAGTCACTGTCCTCGACCTGATCGGTCCACATACGGTTCTCGCCCCGTCGTGCAACGTGCACGTGGTGTGGAAAAACACCGACCTGCTCGAGACGGACAGCGGCATTGTCATGAAGGCGACTTCGACCCTGCGCGATTGCCCGGAAGATCTGGACGTGCTCTTCGTGCCGGGCGGTGCCTTCGACATCATGCGCGACGCCGAGGTGCTCCGCTTCCTGGCCGACCGTGGGCAGCGAGCGAAATATGTCACCAGCGTCTGCGGCGGCTCGATCGTTCTGGCGGCGGCGGGCCTGCTCCAGGGGTATCGAGCGACATCGCATTGGTCCGCCCGCGAGGCCCTCTCGCTGTTCGGGGCGACACCGGTGGCAGCGCGGGTCGTGACCGACCGCAACCGCATCTCAGGCGGCGGCGTGACAGCCGGCATCGATTTCGGTCTCGTGCTGCTGGCGGAGCTTCTGGGCGAGGACGTGGCGAAGATGACACAGCTCGCCCTCGAGTACGACCCGGCGCCCCCCTTCGACGCCGGCACGCCGGAAAAGGCCGGCCCGGAGATCTTGACCAAGATGCAGAGGTGGCTTGGCCCGGCGAGCGACACGCTCATGCCGATGTGCGCCGCTGCGGCCGAAGACATGGGCGAATACACTTCGGTTTCCAGGCAGTGATTCGACGTCGCCGCTGGATTTGACTCAACAACCGCTGGAGTCGCCGCCCCTGGCGCTGCACCCCAACCTCCCCGAGGCAAGTAAGCGCCGTTGAAGCCACTCGCCCGCTGGGCGGGAGGCTGTCGGCATACCGGCCTTCTCGGTCGAGCTGACGGCCTTCCTCACTTCCCGCTTGGGTCCCCTTGACGACCAGCCCTTGGTGGTGGCTTTTTCTGGTGGGGTGGATCCGCGGGCGCTCTTGCTGGCGGCGCGGGAGGTGGAGGGCGGGAGGCGGCACCTCCCAGGCTCCTGTGAGCCCGGGCAAACCACCCGCCTCAGGAATTATGTAAAATTCTTGAGCCTTAAATGAAAAGTCCATCTCAGTGCAGGATCGTGTGCGGTATCTCTAGGTCGACTCTCGACCCGCTGACCCGCTATCTCCGCCCAGGGCCGAGCTCGGAAGGGTAAGTGAGTAAACCTGGGGATCAAGACCCGTCAAAACAAGAGCTGATTGAGGCGATCTCCGAGGAGCTTGCGAAAAGAGGCTATGCGACCACGCAAAAGGTCGGCGAATCCATCAAGGAAGAGTTGGCCCCGCTAGAAGTGCAAGTCGGGAAGCTGGAGAACGATCTTCAGACGATCGAGGTCAGAGCAGCTCACGCCAGGCAAGCCTTCAAGGACCTAGACGAAGCCCTTGGACTAGAAGGCTCGTCGGGGACGACTACCGGCGCTAGGCTCGCGCACTGGCTAGGACGAACACTCTCGGTGCTTGTGCTCGGCGTGTTGATCCTTCAAGTCTGGATCCTGCAGAAGCAGCTAGACCGAGAAACCCAAAGCGACTACGACACCCGAAAGACCGGTCACCTTGAGCTCATCTACGGAAACTGTGGAAATTCCGAAGGTGTGCCTCACGGCTGTGAGCCTCCGACACCACCGGCTGTTCGCCGATCGGCCCTAGTGTCTCTGCTCGATCTAGAGCGACGCATGCCCGAGAGCGCCTGGGGGCAGAGATCCCTAGTCGACAGAGGAACTCAAGACAGAATCGACCTCAAATATGCTCCACTGGCAGGTATTGACCTCGACGGCATCGATCTGAGAAGTGTCAACCTTAGTCAGGCCGACCTACCCGGCCAGAATCTGACGTCGGCAAAACTCGGCAACACCTGGTTCCTTGCGGCATCGATGCACGGCGTGGTCCTGAGTCGGAGCGACAAGCCATACTCTGATATCAGCTTCTCTGGAGCCAACCTGAGTAGTGCGATCCTGAGCACCGCGCAGTTCTTGGAGAATGTCGACATGACAAACACCGTTCTCGAGAATGCCCAGCTATCCGGTGCTGATCTCAGTGGAGTCAAAGGCCTGACGACCGATCAAATCTGCTCCGGGCGATGGGATGCGGGCCAACATCCTAAGCTTCCAGCTTACTTGATGAGATCCCCGCCCTGGTGTTACCCCATTGACGAGCTTGTCTGGACAGCCTTTGACAGCGAGCTGGTACCCTCGAAGGGTTGATTCCATGCTCTTCAAGCCATAACGAAGGCGATGCAAGTTCCGCAAGGGGATGCCATGAAGGTCGGAGCAACCAGCGGCTGGGCCAAAAACCTGAGGCTGGTCCTGGTCAGTGGACTCGCCGGAGCCGCACTGGTACTAGTACTCCAGGGCGCCACCTCAAGCTGGCGACCCCTTAAACTTCCTTGGGAATCTGCTGGACCCGGCTCGGAATCGATGGTGTCCCAGAACTACCGAGTTTCACTTACCCTCACGGGATCCAGCGATGGTAGCGACTGGACTATTCCGATCACCTCCCGAGAGGGTCAGGTCACTTTCATCGAAGGATCAGAGGGCGACGCACTAGGTCTCATCCCCCAAGTCCTTCGCAGAGAAGGAGACACCGCTGTGGATATCCAACTCATCCACATCTTCGACCGGGGAAAAGCCACCCAAACCACCAGGACGTTGTCGCGCGTTGCGATGACTCCCGGTTCGAGCGTCTACTTCGACCTCGAGGATGGTGATGGTCCAATCAAACTCAGCCTAGACAGCGTCCACATTGAGATTGAAGCTCTCTAGGCAGCGAAGCAAGGGCTCTCATGCACCTTCACGCTTAGTACCGTGACGGACATACCCACCAACTCAAGAGCGATCAACCATTCTGACATCGGCCTAGGGCCGCGAAACCCTGCGTTCACGGCGATGGACCGTTTGAGCTGAGAGTCGACGAAATCAGCTCGGCGCCAGGCTGACCGGGAACCTCTACTCGCTAATCTGCCGAGAGTCGAGAGGCACTTGGCGGGTCGATCTTTCGCCGCCACCTGCTCCGACTTGACAGGACAAGCACGGGTTGCCGGGGGAGATCAGTTGACACAAATGCTGTCAACCACTAAAATTGCCTCTGTCTATTGATTGTTTGAGCTACTACGGATCCCCCTAAAGAGAATGAGAATTCTCCTTGGGCCGGTTGTATCGGGGGTCCCGAGGAGAACAAAGAGCCGTGACGACCGGAGATCGCGGTGTGGTCGTTCCCAGACTGCTGATCGCGCTCACCCTTTGGGTGACCGCGATGCCATTGTCGGTTCTTGCTGAGAACGCAAGCCAGACGACATCGGTGGTGAGTCTCCGAGTTCAGACTCCGGAAAGACTGACCGAGTTCCAAATTCCGCTCGGGGAGGATGCCACTCTCGGCGAGCTCGGCGAGTCTGTCTTCCTCAGGCTTACCCCAAAGCCTATTCCAGGGAAAAAGAGCCAAATCCACCTCTTGCTGACCGAGGTCGAGGAGATCGAAGGCTTCGAGCATGCCCGCCCGGTCGGCCTGCTGACGCTTGCGCCACGGTCGAACGCCAGCATGGCGGTTCTTCACGATGGCAAGCGCTTCGACATCGAGCTCATTGGCATCGAAGAGATCGCGATGGATGCCGACCTACGCCCGCGCCGGTGCTGCGTAGTCTGCGACGAAGTCCTGGAATGCTCCTCGTGCGTCAGCACTATCTGTGGTTCTTGCTGTATCTTCAATTCTCCAATCGGATCTGAGCCTAACTAAGGACAACGACATGAACCGCATCCTCACTTGCTTGGTCGTCGCTGCTGTCGCAGCGTTCTCGCCCAGCCTCGTGTCCTCGCAGGAGCCTGCCGACCACAAAGCGTGGTACGCCAACGTCGACACGGAAGGTGCCGACGTCTTGATCGTTGGTCTGAGCCACAACGGCCAACCACGCTCCGAGCACATGATCCCCGACGGGGAATACGCCACGCTGAGGTTCAAGCCAGGCGGCCCCGTCATTGGCATTCGAGCCTCGATCATCGGAACGCGAGGCGATTCTGCAGAGCTGGACATCTTCGAGATGGACGGGCTACTCGCACACCAGGCCAGAGAAGGCCAGTTCATCGAGAGGCTTCACCTCGAGAAGGGTGAACGCACGGTCCAACTCTCCGACCAGGTCATCAGACTGACGGGACCGGAGAACGTGATCGGCCTCAGGCTGGTCGCCGCCAAGTTCGCGACTCGCTGAATCGCCACAGCTTTAATCCCGCCAAGTGCCCCGCCGCAGGAAGTGCGGCACCAGCCTGGCGCCCCCCATGACCAGGTAGGGAACGCCGTCCTCGGTGACGCCGCCGCAAAGTGTGTCTCGAGACACCGAAGTTGTTAGGTTCCTGGGACTTGGGCTCAGGGCAGGCGGTAGGCTGTCGCTATGCCCACACCCTCGGTCGAGCTGACGACCTTTCTCCCTTCCCGCTTGGGTCCCCTTGACGATCAGCCCTTGGTGGTGGCTTTCTCGGGCGGGGTGGATTCGCTAGCGCTTTTGCTGGTGGCGCGGGATGTGGCGGGGGTTCGGTTGGTGGCGGCGCATTTGGATCATGGGCTGGTGGCGGGATCGGCGGAGCGGGCGCGGCGGGCCAGGCGGCTGGCCGAGGAACTGGGAGTGGAGTGGGTAGCGGAGCGGCGAGCGGTGGCGCTGGGCGATTCGGGTGCGGAGGCGGCGGCGCGGCGGGTGCGGTATGAGTTCTTGGTGGAGGTGGCGCGGCGCCTGGGGAGCCGGGCAGTGCTGACCGGACACCACCTCGAAGATCAGGCGGAGACGGTGGCGCTGCGGCTGCTACAAGGCTCCGGTCTCGAAGGCCTGGCGGCGATGGCGACGGAGCGGGAGCTGGCGCCGGGGGTCCTGCTACTGCGACCACTACTCGACCGATCGCGAGCGCAACTCGGGGCGCTGGTGGCGGCTCACGGGCTGCGGCCGATCGAGGATCCGAGCAACCGCGATCTGCAGCTGGAGCGCAATTTCGTGCGCCACCGGCTGTTGCCCCATCTCCAGGCGCGTCAACGGGAGGACCCTCGAGCCGACCCTCCGCCCCACAACCTGCGAGACCGCCTGGTCGGCGTGTCGCTAGCGGCGCGACGAGTGCGCTCGCGGCTCGATGCGGTGCTGGCGCGCGACGCTCCGCTCGATGACGACGGGACCCTCGCCCTGGCCGACCTCGAGGCCCTGCCGCCAGGCCTTCGGCCATTCGCGCTGGCCCGCCTGCACCGTGCCGCCGGCAGGCCCTATCCGCCGTCGCGGCGAGCTCAGGGAGAGCTGACCCGACAGCTCGATCGGCGCCGCGCAAGACCGGTGAGCTGCGACTGTGGCGATGGCTGGCGCTGGCGGCAGCGCGGGGAGCGCCTCGCCGTGCAGCGGCCGGAGCCAAAAACGGCCCGTTTCACGTATACTCTGACAGCCCCCGGAGAAGTCGAAATCGACGAGCTGGGAGCGCGATTTCGCTTGACGCGGGGCACCGTCGAATCATGGATGTTTCAGGGTGCCCCGAATCGCGCCGGGCTGGCACTGCCGATCGAGCCCGGAGACATCGTGACGGTGCGCAACCGCCGCTCCGGAGATCGGCTGCAGCCCCTGGGCTCTTCCGGGCGCCGCAAACTGAAAGACCTATTGATCGACCGGCAAGTCCCTCGCCATGACCGCGACCGCATCCCACTCCTCTGCCTCGGCGAGGACAGCCGCCAAATCGCCTGGGTACCCGGCGTCACGATGGACGACCGCTTCCGAATCGGAGACCAGAGGATCGTCTGGATAGCCGAGCTGGAGCCTGCCCGATGAGGATCCCGTCCGCGCGGATGGAATCTGCAGCTCCCTTCAGCCGTTTCGTTCCCTAGACGAGAACGAAGACGCTCCTCGAGAGGACTAGCCCTTGAACCAAACTCTACGCACCCTGTTCCTCTGGATGGCCATCCTGCTGGTGGTCATGATGCTCTGGAACCTGCTCAATTTCGGCGCTGCCAAACCCCACGAGCTGACCTTCTCGGAGTTCCAGTCGGAGATCGAGCAGGGCAACGTCAAGAGTGTCCTGATCAAGGACAAGGAACGGATCGAAGGCAAGTTCCGCGGTGGCAATCGCTACCAGGAGGACGACCCCTTCACCCTCGATCTTCCCTTCGAGTCGGACTCCGGCTTCACCACCGAGCTGCGCGAGAAGGGCATCGAGATCGACAGCAAGAAGACCGCCCAGAACCCCCTCTACACCTTCTTCATCGCCTGGGGTCCGGTGTTGCTGCTGATCGGTCTGTGGATCTTCTTCATGCGTCAGATGCAGAGCGGCGGCAACAAGGCCTTGTCCTTCGGGAAGAGCCGCGCCAAGCCGCTGAGCGTCTCCGGCAAGAAGGTGACCTTCAAGGACGTCGCCGGCGTCGAGGAAGCCAAGGAGGAGCTCTCCGAGATCGTCGAGTTCCTCAAGGAGCCGCAGAAGTTCCAGAAGCTCGGCGGCCGCATTCCCAAGGGCGTGCTGTTGATGGGCCCGCCGGGAACCGGCAAGACCCTCCTCGCCCGCGCCATCGCCGGTGAGGCCAGCGTGCCCTTCTTCTCGATCTCCGGCTCGGACTTCGTGGAGATGTTCGTCGGCGTCGGCGCGAGCCGCGTGCGCGACCTCTTCGAGCAGGGCAAGAAGAACGCCCCGTGCATCATCTTCATCGATGAGATCGACGCCGTCGGCCGCCACCGCGGCGCCGGCCTCGGCGGCGGCCACGACGAGCGCGAGCAGACCCTCAACCAGTTGCTGGTGGAGATGGACGGCTTCGAGTCCAACGAGGGCGTCATCCTGATCGCCGCCACCAACCGACCGGACGTCCTCGACCCGGCCTTGCTGCGCCCGGGCCGCTTCGATCGCCGCGTGGTGGTCGACCGGCCGGACATCAACGGCCGCCTCGGCATCCTCAAGGTCCACACCCGCAACATCCCGCTGTCGGACGACATCGATCTGGCGGTGATCGCCCGCGGCACCCCTGGCTTCGCCGGCGCCGATCTCGCCAACCTGGTCAACGAGTCGGCCCTGATCGCCGCCCGCCGTGGCAAGAAGGCGGTCGAGATGGAGGACTTCGAGTTCGCCAAGGACAAGGTGTTGATGGGCGTCGAGCGCAAGACCCTGATGCTCACCGACGACGAGAAGCGGGTCACCGCCTACCACGAGGCGGGCCACGCCCTGGTGGCGGCCTTCACCCAGGAGGCGGACCCGCTGCACAAGGTGACGATCATTCCGCGCGGCCGGGCCCTCGGCCTCACCATGCAGTTGCCGACGGAAGACAAGTACACCTACAAGAAGACCTACGTCGAGACCCAGATCGCCATCCTGATGGGCGGCCGAGTGGCCGAAGAGCTCACCCAGGACGACATCACCACCGGTGCCGGCAACGACATCGAGCGCGCCACCGACATGGCCCGCCGGATGGTCTGCGAGTGGGGCATGTCGTCTCTCGGGCCGCTCGCCTTCGGCAGCAAGGAAGAGCCCGTCTTCATCGGCCGCGAGGTCGCCCAGCAGGCCGACTACAGCCAGGACACGGCGGTGCGAATCGACCGCGAGGTCGCGACCATCGTCGACACCGGCTACCAGAAGGCCCACGAGATCCTGACTAAGTACCGGGACGTCTTGGAGCGCCTCTCCCTCGCTCTCCTCGACCAGGAGTCGATCGACGGCAAGTACGTCTACGACACCATCGAGGAGATGACCGGCCAGGACGTTCGGCCGACGATTCCGCAGCCGGTGCTCGAAGTCGCCGCTAGCGAGGCCACGGAGCCGGTCGCCGAGGCGACGCCGGCCGCGGCCACCGAAGCAGCCTCCCCGGGCGACGGCGATGTGGGCGAGCCGACCGAGGAGGCGGTCGAGCCCGCGGGCTCCCCCAGCGAAGGCTGATCCGTCCTTGAAGACCGCCGCCCTTTCCCCTCGCCTCCGCCTGCCGGGCGGACGTGTCCTCGGTCTGGGCGGCCCTCCCCGCGTCATGGCGGTGCTCAATCTGACGCCCGACTCGTTCAGCGACGGCGGTCTGTGGCTCGATCCCGAGCGCGCCGTCGACCACGCCCACGCCATGCTCGAAGCCGGTGCCGACCTGCTCGACTTGGGGGCCGAGTCGACCCGCCCCGGCGGCGGCGTCTACGGCGAGGGCGCCGCCACCGTGCCGCCGGAGGAGGAGAAGGAGCGCCTGCTGCCGGTGCTGCGCGCTCTGCGCCGGGCCACCGAGGCCCCGCTCTCCGTCGACACCCGCAAGGGCGCGGTGGCAGAGGCGGCCCTCGCCGAGGGCGCCGATCTGATCAACGACATCAGCGCCCTGGGCGATCCCGTCCTCGGCCGCGCCGTCGCCGCCGCCGGCTGCCCGCTGGTGCTGATGCACAGCCGCGGCGAGATCTCCTCCATGCAGCGCGAGATCGCCTTCGACGACCTGCTGCAGGAGATCGGCGACGAGCTCGCCAGCGCCAAGGCCCGCGCCCGCGCCGCCGGCGTCGACGAGGACCAGATCGTCCTCGATCCCGGCATCGGCTTCGGCAAGACCTACCGCCAGAACCTCGAGATCCTGCATCACCTGCCGCGCTTCCACGCCATCGGCAGCCCCCTGCTGGTGGGGGCGAGTCGCAAGAGCTTCCTGGGGCACCTCACCGGCCGGCCGGCCGCCGAGCGTCAGCCCGAGAGTCTGGCGGCGGCGGCCTGGGCAGCGGCCGGTGGCGCCGCCCTGCTGCGAGTGCACGATGTCGACGAGACGGTGCGCTTCCTGACCGCCTGGCAGGCCATCGCCGAGCCCACGGAGGCATCGTGCTGAGCGACTTCCTCGGGCTGGTGACGGTGCGCGACCTGATCGATGTCCTGGCCGTCGCCATCGTCATCTACAACCTGCTGCTGCTGGTGCGCGGCACGCGGGCCGCCCAGACCCTTCTCGGCATCGTGTTCGTCGGCCTGGTCTATGTGGTGGCGCGGCTGGCCCGCCTGGAGACCCTCCAGGAGATTCTCGAAAGCCTGCTGCTGCTGCTGCCGGTAGCCACCGTCATCCTGTTTCAGCACGAGATTCGCCACGCCCTCGCCAACTTCGGCCGCAACCCGCTGTGGGGCCTCGCCAAGCAGGAGAAGGTGGAGTCGACCTTTCACGAGATCGTGCTGGCCGCGACCACCCTGTCGGCCCGCGGTACCGGCGGTTTGATCGTCGTCGAGCGCCTCGAGGGCCTGCGCACCTTCATCGAGAACGGCGTCAGCCTCGACGCCGAGGTCTCCTACAACCTGCTGATCAACCTGTTCAGCCCGGACACGCCGCTGCACGACGGCGCCGTCGTCATTCAGGACGACCGCATCGCCGCCGCCGCCTGTTTCCTGCCCCTAACCTTCAGCCCGGAGGTCTCGAGCGACCTCGGCACGCGCCACCGGGCGGCCCTCGGCATCAGCGAGGAGACCGACGCCGTGGCGGTCGTGATCTCCGAGGAGACGGGCACCATCTCGATCGCCTTCGAGGGCGAGCTGACCCGCGATCTCGACTCGAAGGGACTGCGCAACACCCTTTACAAGCTCCTGATCACGGACCTCTATCCGCAGGGCGGAGGCACCGAATGAGCGAACGGGCACAGACCTGGGGGCTGCGTATCCTGGCCCTCGCCCTGGCCATCGGCCTGTGGTTCACCATCTCCCTCGACGAGCGCGAGGCGCGGGGGCAGAAGGTGGTCGATGCGCAGGTTGTGTTCAACAACCCCCTCGACTTGGTGATCTTCGATCCGGGGGTTCGGATCTCGATCATCCTGAGCGGTCCCGATACGCTGATCAGCGAGCTCGACGAGCGCCAGGTGAGGGTGCGGCTGGATCTGTCCGAGGAATCGCCGGGCGTCGCCAGCATCAACCTGACGCCGGATGACGTGTCGATGCCGGACGGCTTCCAGATCGTCGCCATCACCCCCAGCCAGGTGCAGCTCGAGGTCGACCAGAAACAAACCCTCAACCTGCCCATCGAGCCGGTGTTCGTGGGCGAGCCGGCGGCCGGCGCCCTGCTCGGCGACTATCGCGTCATCCCGTCGCAGATCCTGGTGGAGGGCCCGCGCTCGCGCCTCGAGCGCATCACCGCCCTGGCCACCCAGCCGATCGATTTGAACGGCCACGCCCTCGACTTCGAGGCCAATACGTCGGTGGTGAGCCCAGACCCTTTGATTCAAATGATGCAGTCTTCTCAGATCGTGGTCTACGTCCCCCTCGAGGTCACCCAGCCGGAGACGACGCCACCGGGAGCTTCGCCATGAGCCAGAACCGACTCTTCGGGACCGACGGTGTGCGCGCGCCTTTCGGCCAGTATCCCCTCGACAAACCCACCGTCTGCGCCCTCGGCCGCGCCCTCGGCGAGCAGCTCGGGGCCGGTTCGCGGGTGGTCCTCGGGGGCGATACCCGCGACAGCTCTCCGACCCTCGCCCGCTGGCTGGCCTCGGGCCTCGCCGGCCAGCAGGTGGCGGCGCAATCGGCCGGCGTGTTGCCGACGCCGGGCATCGCTTTCCTGACCCGACAGACCGGGGCCACCGCCGGCATCGCCCTGTCGGCGAGCCACAACCCCTACCCGGACAACGGCATCAAGCTGATCGACGGGGCGGGGTTCAAGTGGAGCGAAGAGGCCGAGCGCGAGCTCGAGGGGCGCCTCGCAAATTCGTCCGGCGAGCTAACCCCGGACTCCCGACTGCCGCCGGTGAGCGAGCTCGAGCGCCTCGACCCGAGCCCTTACCGCGCTTCTCTGCTCGCCTCCCTCGGCAATGAAAGGCCTCTCGCCGGCCTCCGGCTGGTGCTCGACACCGGCCACGGCGCGGCCTCGGAGCTCGCTGGTCCGCTGTTCGTCGAGCTCGGCGCCAAAGTCGAGGTGATCGCCGACCAGCCCGATGGCCAGAACATCAATCGCGGCTACGGCTCGACCCATCCGGAAGCCCTCGCGGCGCGCATCCGGGAGACCGGCGCCGACCTCGGCTTCGCCTTCGACGGCGACGCCGACCGCGCCATCCTGGTCGATGACCACGGTGTGGTGCGAGACGGCGACGCCATCCTCTACCTGTGGGCCCGACACCTGGTGCAGCAGCAACGCCTGTCGGGGCGCGCGATCGTCGTCACCTCGATGAGCAATCTCGGCCTCGAGCGCGCTTTGCGCGCCCTCGACGTCACGGTCCTACGCTGCGGCGTCGGCGACCGCGAGGTGGTGGCGACACTGCGCCGTAACGGCCTGGTGCTGGGGGGCGAGCAATCGGGACACATCGTTCATCTCGATCTCGCCACCACCGGCGACGGCCTGCTCACCGCCCTGCAGACGGCCGCCCTGGTGCGCCATGCAGAGCGGCCCGTCAGTGAGCAACTCGCCGCCTTCGAGCGCTATCCCCAGGTCCTGCAGAACGTCACCGTCGCCCACAAGCCGGACCTCGGCAGCCTGCCGACGGTGGCCGCCGCCGCCCGCGCCGCTGAGGATCAGCTCGGCCAGGATGGCCGGCTGGTGCTGCGCTACAGCGGCACCGAGCCGCTGGCGCGAATCATGATCGAGGGACCGGACCAGAACACCATCGAAGAGCTCGCCGGCAACATCGCCGAAGCGATCAATGGCGCCATCGGCGCGGTCCGATTGGAGACCAGACCGTGAGTGACGACCGCGCCGTGCAGCTATCGGTCAATGTCGACCACGTCGCCACCCTGCGGCAGGCTCGCCGGGCGGTCTACCCGGATCCGGTCGAAGCCGCCGGCGACGCCGAAGCCGCCGGTGCCGCCGGCATCACCGTCCACCTGCGCGGCGATCGTCGCCACATCCAAGACGACGACGTCGCCGCTCTCGTGCGCACCGTCCAGGGCAAGCTCAACCTCGAGATCGCCGCCGAGGAAGAGATGATCGCCCTCGCCCTCGACTGGCAACCGGGACAGGTCACTCTGGTACCGGAGCGACCGGACGAGGTGACCACCGAAGGCGGCCTCGACCTGGCGTCCCAAGGCGACCGGGTGGCTGCCGCGATCGAGCGCCTGGCCGCCGGCGGCATCGCCGTGTCCCTCTTCCTGGACCCCGACCCGGCGCAGGTCGAGCGCCTCGCCGCGCTGGTCGCCGCCGGCGCGCCGGCAGCCGGCTTCGAAATCAACACCGACGCCTACACCAAGGACCCGTCGGCGGCAAACCTGCGCGCCGTCGAAGAGACCGCTGCCGCCGGCGCCGCTGCCGGCCTCGAGGTCTACGCCGGTCATGGGCTGACCACCGCCAACGTCGGTGCCATCGCCGCCATTCCGGCCGTCGAAGAGCTCAACATCGGCCACTGGCTGATCTCACGCTCGGTCCGCCTCGGCCTCGGCGAGGCGGTGCGGGAGATGCTGTCGGCGATGGCGGCAGGCGCCCAGCCCTGACGGCCGTTTGGTCGATCAGGCGTCGCGCTCGCAGAAGGCCTTGACGGCGTCCATGTCCTCGCCCACGGCCTTCTTGATCATGCCGCTGATCAGCGGGTTCATCAGCTTGGACAATAAGCGGTAGGCCCGCGCCTCCATGGTCAGCGTCAGAACGCTGCCGGCGCCTTCCGGCTTGACGGTGAAGAGCGAGTCCCACACCGTGCCGTGGCTATCGGCCACCAGCCGCACCCGCTGATCGGGCTCGTACTCGGTGACCTCGAGCTCGGTGGTGGCTTCGCGGCCTTTCATCAAGCGGGTCTCGCGAAAACGCGTCCCGACGCCCTCCCGAACCTCCGACAGCATCTCGACCTTGGTGATGTGCGGTATGGCCTCCGAGAACTGCTCGATATGGGCCACCGCCTGAAAAACCGTCGCCGGCGCAGCCGCGATCGAACGGCGAATGGTGATCGTCGCCATGACTCTCCCCCCTCGATGATGGATCGAACCTTCTGTTCAAACGATCCCTAGAGGATATCCCGCCGCCCCTCGACCCCGTAACGCCGCGGCCCGGGCCTCCGCCCAAGACAGCAACGATTCCAAGGAGGCCCTCCATGCGACACCCCAGCCTGACTCGCGCACTCGCCACCGCAGCCCTCTTGCTGGCCTGTCTCCCGGCCGGCGCCCAGCGCTTCTCGGAAGAGAATCCACCGTCCACCTGCGGCAAGAACTTGCTCGCGGGAATCACCTGCTCGGGACGGTACTGCGACAACCTCGCCCTCCGCTGTGGCTCGCGGAGCTACGACCTCTACGACATCGAGTGGAGCCGCCGGTTCGTTTCGGAGGAGGGGGAAGGAACGGCGAGCTGTCATGTCTCGAACCCCTTCGAGCGCGGCGACTTGCCGCATGGCGAGCCCGCCTTCATCACCGGCCTGGCGTGCAATGGTCGCTACTGCGACAACCTCGCCCTCGAATGCGTCGCTCTACGGGACGCCTTCCCGCGCTCCTACGGCGGCAGGGACTGTCGCTGGACGCCCTGGGTCTCGGAGGAGACGCCGAGCGTCCGCTTCCCGAGCAACCATGGCGCCATCCGAATGCAGTGCCGCGGCCGCTACTGCGACGACAAGCGCTTCTTCGTCTGCCCCATCCAACGTCGCCGGTAGCGGACGGGCTAGCGTTCGATCTCGATCGCCAGCGGCGAGGCCTCTTCGGGCTCTTTGTTGATCAGCACCGTGTCGCCGATGGGGAGCAGCACCCGGTGGGTGCGATCGCCGAAGGAGACGTTGACCTCGTAGTAACCCAGGGTGTGAATCTGCAGCAGGGTGCCGGGGCTGCCCTTGAGGCCCATCTGGGGGTTGTGGATCAGGACTTCCGACGGTAGTTCCATGGCTCTCTAGTCCTCCGCGTAGCCCTGTTCTTTGTAGTCCTTCAGCTTGCGTTGCAGGGTGCGCAAGCCAATGTCCAGAAGATCCGCCGCCTTGGCGCGATGGCCGCCGGTGCGCTGCAGGGTCTCCAAGATCGCCTGGCGCTCGATCTCGGCCATCGTCCGCGGATTGGCGTTGACCGGCTGCACCGGCGCGCCGGCCGACGACACGGTGGCCGTGTCGCGCATCTCGACCGGGAGATCTTGCAGACTGATCTCTTCACCCTGGTGGAAGACGACGATCGACTCCACCCGGTTGCGCAGCTCACGAACGTTGCCCGGCCACGGGAAGCGGGTGAACACCTCGAGGGCCTCCGGGCTCAGCACTTTGGGCTCCTTGCCCTGTTCTTCGCAGTACTGCTTGAGGAAGTGGTCGGCGAGCAGCGGAATGTCGCTCGGGCGCTGGCGCAGCGCCGGGATCTCCAGCGTCACCACCTTGAGGCGGTAGTAGAGGTCTTCGCGGAATCGTCCCTCCTCGACCTCCTGCTCGAGGTCGCGGTTGGTGGCCGCCACCAGGCGAAAATCGACATCGAGGACTTCTGCCCCGCCGACCCGCATGATCTGGCGCTCTTCGAGCACCCGCAGCAGCTTGACCTGCAGCTCCGGGTAGAGCTCGCTGATCTCGTCGAGAAACAGCGTGCCCTGGTGAGCGAGCTCGAACTTGCCGATCTTGCGCGACACGGCTCCGGTGAAGGCACCCTTTTCGTGGCCGAAGAGCTCACTCTCCAGGATGTCCGAGGGAATGGCGCCGCAGTTGATCGCCAAGAAGCGCTCGGCGCGCCGCGGGCTGCCCTGGTGCAGCGCGTTGGCGACCAGCTCCTTGCCGGTACCGCTGTCGCCGGTGATCAACACGCTGGCGCGGGTCGGCGCCACCATGCGCATCTTCTCGAACAGCGCCTCCATCTCCGGCGAATGGCCGATGATGCTCTCGAAGCCGTAGCGCTTGTCGAGCTGTAGGCGCAGACTGTCGACTTCCTCGCGCAGACGCTCCTTTTCGACCAGGTTGGCCACTCGGGTGCGCAGCTCGTAGAGGTCGACCGGCTTGGTGAGGTAGTCGTCGGCCCCCACCCGCATCGCCTCGACGGCCGAATCGATACTGCCGAAGGCGGTCACCAGCATCACCGCCAGGGGGTGTTTTTGCTCGCGCACCGCCTCGAGAAAACCCAGCCCGTCCATTCCCGGCATGCGCAGATCGGTCACCACCACTTGGGCTCGCTGAGGGTCGTCCTCGAGCACTTTGAGGGCATTGCGCGCATCGTCGAAGGTGCGTACTTCGTAGCCCGCCTTCTCGAGGGCGATGGCCATCGACTCGCGCGAGCCGGTCTCGTCGTCAATCACAAAAACAGAGGGTTTCCGAGCCATAGGCGGCCATTTTGGCACACGTCCGGGAAGGCGTCGAGGGTAAGATTGGCCCCGGTCGCGCGGCCCGGCGGCGCCCTCCCGAGAAAGCTCCGGGCAGCGGCGGAAATCCCCATGAACGAAGCCCTCAGCCATCTCGAAGGCACCCTCGAACGGGTGGTCTACTCGAATCCCGAGAACGCCTGGAGCGTGGTTCGCCTGGTCGGCGAAGACGGCGAGGAAAGCACCGCCGTCGGCAACCTGCTGGGGGTCCAGCCGGGCGAGAGCCTGCGCCTCGAGGGACGCTGGATCGAGGATCCCAAGTTCGGGCGCCAGTTCAAGGTCTCGTCCTACCTCACCCTCACCCCCAACACCCTCACCGGCCTGCGCAAGTACCTCGGCTCGGGCCTGATTCCGGGCATCGGCAAGGTGATGGCGAAGCGGCTGGTGGATCACTTCGGCCTCGACACCCTGGACGTCATCGAAAACCACCCGGAACGACTCGGCGAAGTCTCCGGCATTGGCACCACCCGACGACTCAAGATCCGCGAGTCCTGGATCGAGCAGCGAGATATCAAGGACTTGATGATCTTTCTGCAGTCCCACGAGGTCGCGACGCACCATGCGGTGAAGATCTACAAGGCCTATGGCAAGGACGCCATGGGCATCGTGCGGCAAGACCCCTACCGCCTGTCGGCGGAGGTCTGGGGCATCGGTTTTCGCAGTGCCGACCGCATCGCCAGCGCCCTCGGGCTGCCCGCCGATTCCCCACAGCGCGCCCGCGCCGGGCTGCTCCATCTGCTCTCCGAAGCGGCCGACAAGGGGCACGTCTATCGCCCCCAGGGCCAGCTCCTCGACGCCGGGATCGAGCTGCTGGCGATCGACGAAGCGCGCCTCGCCGAGGCCCTGGAGGCACTGCGCCAGGCTGGCGAGGTGGTGGTGGAAGAGCGTCGCGATGGCGAGCTGGCGGTGTTCCTCAAGATCCTGCACTTCGCCGAGTCGGGTCTCGCCGAGCGCCTGCGGGCGGTGCTCGAGGCCGAGGCCGGTGGCCCCGAGATCGACGTCGACCGGGCCCTCGACTGGTTTGCCGCCGGCGAGGCGATCGACCTCGCGCCGCAGCAACGGGAGGCCATCCGCCGGGGCTTGACCCGCAAGGTGCTGGTGATCACCGGCGGCCCGGGCACCGGCAAGACCACTCTGATCCGCGGCATCGTGCGAATTCTGGCCGCCAAGAAACGCCGCATCTTGCTCGCCGCCCCCACCGGTCGCGCCGCCAAGCGCCTCGCCGAAGCCACCGGCCGCGAAGCCCGCACCATCCACCGCCTGCTCGAGTTCAATCCCCAGAGCATGAGCTTCGATCGCGGGCCGGAGAATCCGCTCAGCACCGACCTGTTGATCGTCGACGAGGCCTCGATGCTCGACACCCACCTCGCCTACAGCCTGATCAAGGCGCTGCCGGAGCGCGCCCGCCTGGTGCTGGTGGGCGACGTCGACCAGCTACCGTCCGTCGGCCCCGGCAAGGTGCTCGCCGACTGCATCGCCTCCGGCGCCGTCGATGTGGTGCGCCTGACGGAGATCTTCCGCCAGGCGGAGCGCAGCCTGATCGTGGTCAACGCCCACCGCGTCAATGCCGGCGACATGCCGATTCTCGAAACGCCGCGGCCCGACGCCGACGGCCGCCTGGCCGACTTCTTCTTCATCGAGCGCAGCGATCCCCAAGAGCTCATCAACACCCTGGCTCACCTGGTGGCGCAGCGCATTCCGAAGAGCTTCGGCTTCGATCCGGTCGAGGAGGTCCAGGTGCTGACCCCGATGAACCGGGGACCGCTCGGCACCGAGAACCTCAACAATGCGCTGCGCCAGCGCCTCAACCCGCAGGGGGACGAAGTGAGCCGCGCCGGCCGCGTCTTCCGGGTCGGCGACAAGGTGATGCAGATCCGCAACAACTACGACCTCGACGTCTTCAATGGCGACCTCGGTCGGGTGCAGGCGATCGACGAGGAGAACCGCAAGGTCGCCATCACCTTCGACGGCCGACCGGTGGCCCACGACTTCGCCAGCCTCGACGAGCTCGCCCCGGCCTACGCCTGCTCGATCCACAAGTCGCAGGGCAGCGAGTACCCCTGTGTCGTGCTGCCGATCAGCAACCAGCACTACATCATGCTGCAGCGCAACCTGCTCTACACCGCCCTCACCCGCGCCAAGAAGCTCGCCGTGCTGGTCGGCGAGACCCGCGCCCTCGGGGTGGCGGTGCGCAACGGCAATCTGCAGGACCGCTTCACCCGCCTGGCGGAGCGGCTGGCGTCTCGGCCGAGTTGAAGGCGCCCCTAGGCCACCTCCTCCGGCGCGACTCGTGCCGCTCAGGCTCCGCTCCCCTCCCATGGCGGGTTCTGCAACCGCTTTGCATAGCTGTTCGATGACGGGGCCGAATCACCGTCTCTCGAATCTTGACGCCCTGGTCGACGGTCGCTACCTTGAAGCCGAGGAGGATTCCCAACATGTGTCGCAACATTCGCCCGCTGTTCAACTTCGATCCGCCGGTGACGGACGACGAGCTGCACGCCGCGGCGCTGCAGTTCGTGCGCAAGATCAGCGGCTTCAGCAAGCCCTCGAAGATCAACCAGGAAGCCTTCGATGAGGCCGTCGAGGAGATCTCCGGAGTCGCCGCGCGGCTGATGAGCCGGCTCGAAACGCGCGCCCCGAAGCGCAACCGCGAGGTCGAGATCGCCAAGGCCCGGGCGCGCGCCGCCAAGCGCTTCGCCGACCGCGTTTAGGGCTCGAGCCATGGAAAGTCGGCAGGAGGTCACCACTCTGCTGCGCGCCTACGGTCGCGGCGACCGCGAAGCCTTCGACCGGCTGATGCCGCTGGTCTACCAGGACCTGCGACGCATCGCCCATGGCCACCTACGCCGCGGTCCCCTCGGTCAGACCCTCCAGACCACCGGCCTGGTACACGAGGCCTACCTCAAGCTGATCGATCCGTCCGGCCTCGAGGTCAAGGACCGCGGTCACTTCCTGGCCCTGGCGGCACGCGCCATGCGCCAGGTGGTGATCCAGATCGCGCGCCGCAAAGGGGCCGCCAAGCGCGGCGGTGGCGAGCGACCTCTGCCCCTCGACGAGGAGCGCCTCGGCGCCCTCGCCCTCGACGGCGGCAGCGCTCGCCTGCTCACCCTGGACGCCGCCCTCGAGCGCCTCGCGGAGCGGGACCAACGCCTCGCCCGGGTGGTCGAGTGTCGCTTCTTCGCCGGCCTCTCGGAGCAGGAGACGGCGGAAGCCCTGGGGGTCTCTCTGCGCACCGCCCAGCGGATCTGGATGCGCGCCCGCGCCTGGCTGAAGGAAGAGCTGGGCGACGCGGCGTGAGCTCTCCCTCGGACCCCTCGGGGGGCCCCCCGCCGCCGGACCGCTGGCAGCGAGCCGACGACCTGCTCGACGGCGCTCTCGACCTCGCCCCCGACCAGCGCGCCGCCTACCTCGCCCGCGAATGTGGCGACGATGGCGACCTGCGAGCCCTCGTCGAGCGCCTGCTGCGCGCCGCCGAATCGGAGAGCGCCCTCGATCCGGCGGGCGAAGCCCTGGCCCTCACCCTGGCCGCGGAAGACCCTGCTCCGGGAACCGAGATCGGGCGCTATCGGCTGGTGCGGGAGATCGGCCGCGGCGGCATGGCGGTGGTCTACCTCGCCGAGCGCGCCGACGGCGAGTTCGAGCACCGCGTCGCCCTCAAGCTGATCCGCAGTGGGCTGTTTGGCGAGGACAGCATCCGGCGTTTCCAGCGCGAGCGCCAGATCCTCGCCCATCTGCGCCACCCGGCCATCGCCCAGCTCTTCGACGGCGGCACCACGGCGGAGGGCCGCCCCTATTTCGTGATGGAGCACGTCGCCGGCGAGCCGATCGACCAGTACTGCCACCGCCGAGATCTTCCAGTGGCCGATCGCCTGCGTCTCTTCATCGCCGCCGCCGGGGCCGTCGACCATGCCCACCGCAATCTGGTGGTACATCGCGATCTCAAGCCCTCGAATCTGCTGGTCACCGCCACCGGCGAACCCAAGCTGCTCGACTTCGGCATCGCCAGCTTGCTCGCCCACCGGGGCTCGGCGGCCCTCACCCGCACCCGCAGCGGCGCCATGACTCCGGCCTACGCCAGCCCCGAGCAGGTGCGCGGCGAGTCTTTGACGACCTCGTCCGACATCTACCAGCTCGGCCTGCTGCTCTATCAGGTGCTCACCGGCGACTTGCCCTACCGTCCCACCGACGACTCGCCGTCGGCGATCGCCAAGGCGATTCGCGACGATCCGCCGCGGCGGCCCTCGGGCGCTGCCTCCCAGCCCCGCGACCCGACCGTGCGGCGGCGCCTGCGGGGCGACCTCGACAACATCGTCCTCAAAGCGCTGAGCAAGCAACCGGAGCGGCGCTACGACTCCGTCGCCCGGCTGATCGAAGACCTCGAGCACCACCTTGCCGGTCGGCCAGTTTCGGCGCAGCCGGCGACCTGGACCTATCGCGCCCGGAAGTTTCTAGGTCGCCATCTGGCCGCCAGCCTGGCGACCTTCGGCGTGATCCTCCTGTTGCTCGCCACCGCCACCCTCTACACCCTCGGCCTGGCGCGCGAGCGCGATCGTGCCCAGCGCGCCGCCGAGCAGGCGCGGCAGGTGGCGTCGTTTCTCACCGAGCTGTTCGAGGATGCCGCTCCCACTCGCGCCCGCGGCGAGCAGGTCACCGCCCGCGAGCTGCTCGATCGCGGCGCCTCGTGGATCGAACGCGAGCTCGATGGCGAGCCCGCCCTACAGAGCGAGATGCTCACCCGACTGGGCCAGGTCTACTGCGACCTGGCACTTTTCGGCGAAGCCGGACTCTTGCTCGAGCAGGCGGTCGCGCTGCGCCGCGGTGGCGAGCCACTGCCGCTCGCCGATTCCCTCGTCGCCCTCGCCGAGGTCCGCCTCGAAAGCGGCGACCCGGCCGCCGCGCAACCGCTCTTCGAGCAAGCCCTCGAGCTGCGTGAGGCCGAGCTCGGGGACGAAGACATCAGCCTGGCGCCCCCCCTCGATGGCCTCGGTCGTAGCCTCACCGCCCGGGGAGAGTTCCCGGCGGCACGGCGGGCCCTCGAACGTGCCCTCGCCATTCAGCGCATCCGCCTCGGACCGCGTCATCGCCAGGTGGCCTTCACCTTCCACCACCTCGGCCTGCTGGCCTGGCAGCGCCACGACTACGAGACTGCCGAAGGCCTCTATCAGGCCGCCTGGAGCATCCTCGAAGACGACCCCGACCGCGACGACCCGCGCCGCCTCCGGGTGCAGGCCGATCTCGCCGACGGCCTGACCCAGATCGGCGAAACGGAGGAGGCACGGCGCCACTACGAGAGCGCCCTTCCCAAGCTCGAGCGCACCTTCGGCGAAAACCATCCGGAGGTCGCCATCCACCTCAGCCGCTTCGCCTCCCTGCTCGAGGACGAGGCGAGCTACACCGAGTCGCTCCGCACCCATCGTCGCGCCCTCGCCCGGTTGCGGCGCAGCCTCGGGCCGGATCATCCGGAGCTCGCCGAGGGCCTCAACCGGACCGCCCTCGCGGCGCGCCGCGCCGGTGAGCTCGAAGCGGCACGCCGTGATCTCGAAGAAGGGGTCGGCATCTTCGAGCGCAACTTCGGCCCGCTCTACCCGCGCACCGCTCTGTTGCTCGCCAGCCTGGCCCAGATCGACCAGGCGGTGGGCGACGCCGATGGCGCCATCGAGCGCTACCGCCGGGTGGTCGAGATCCGTCAGCAGGCCCTCGGCCTCGACAATCCCGCCCTGATGGTCCCGCTGGTGCGCCTTGGCCGGCTCCTCCTCGACAGCGGCGAAGCCGCCCAGGCGGAGCCCTTCCTGCGGCAGGCCCGAGACTTGGGCCACCGCCTGTCGCCGGACGACGTTCACGGTATCCTGATGCCGCAGATCGCCCTCGCTCGCTGCCTCGGAGAGCTCGGCCGTCATCAGGAAGGCACCGCCCTCCTCGCCAATCTCGAGCCGCTGCCGCAGGATCTCCATCCGGAAGTTCTGCGACGTCATCGGCGAGCCGTCGAAAGCCTCAAAAGTCAACGACCCTGACCCCATGTTCGAGATCACCACCCCCACCGACCGCGAGACGCTGGCCGCCGGCCTCGGCAGGCTGCAGGCGGAGATCCACCAGCACTTCTCGGACCTTCCCCTGGAGACCTTCTTCGCTCCCCAGGGCGAGTTCTGGTCGCCGGAGGGGCACCTCCGCCATCTCAACAAATCGGTGCGCGCCGTCGGCCAGGGGATGGCGATTCCCAAGCTTCTCCTGCGCCTGCGATTCGGCGCTTCGCAGGGTGGCTCTCGGCCCTTCGAAGCGGTGCGCGAGCAATACCTCGCCGCCCTCGCCGACGGTTCTGCCCAAGCGGGCTCCTTCGCACCATCGGCCCACACCCCGGACCTGACGCCGGCGGCCTGGAAGGCGCAGATCCTGGGTTTCTGGCAAAAGGGCAGCAACGAGCTGCTGCACCAGCTCGAGCGCTGGCGCGACCCGGCCCTCGACCGCTGCCTCCTGCCGCATCCCATCCTCGGCAAGCTGACGGTGCGCGAGATGCTCTTCTTCACCCTCTACCACAACGCCCACCACGCCCGCCGAGTGGTCGAGCGCAGCGGGTAGCGTCCCAGGCGGGCCGCCACGACCGGGGCCACCCCAACCCCCGAGCCAGCTGCCGGCCCCGATGGGGCATGGGCCAACGGGAGAGCCCATGCAATAATTCAAGGAAATTTAGATTTCTACATTCCGAAAGGAATCCGAATGAGTCCGGAGAGTCGTCCTCCGAGTTCGACTCACGGTCGCGCCCCAGGCAGGGACTCCCGCCCGGGAAGCGTCACGGCCATCCTGCGGCGTCACGGCCGCGGCGAAGAGCAAGCCCTCGGCGAAGCCCTGAGCGCCGTTTACCGTGACCTCCACCGCATGGCCCACCGCTGCCTGGCCAGCGAGCCACCCACCGCCACCTTCGACCCAGCCACCCTCGCCCACGAGGCGATGCTTCGGCTGTTGAACCAAGATCGCGCTCGCTGGCACAACCGCGGCCACCTGTTCGCCATCGCCACCCGCATCATGCGCCGCATCCTGGTCGATCGGGCGCGGGCGCGCCGGACCGACAAGAGAAAAGCCACCGTCACCACCCTCGATCCGGCCCGCCACGGCGGCAGCCCCCGAAGCCTCGAGATCCTCGCCCTCGACGACGCCCTGACGGACCTCGCCCGGCACGATCCTCAGCTCTCCCAGCTCATCGAGCTGCGCTTCTTCGCCGGCCTGAACAACCAGGAGATCGCGCACCTCCAAGGGGTCACCCCGATGACCGTGATTCGGCGCTGGCGCCTGGCCCGCGCCTGGCTGCAGCGTGCTCTCGGCACCGGGAGCGCCACCTAGTGGATGCCGACCGCTGGTCGGAGCTCGAGAAGCTCTTCCATCAGGCGGTCGATCTCACCACCGCGGAGCGGCGCGATCTTCTCGCGGCGCAGCGCGCCGCCGATCCGGAGCTCAGCGATCTCTTGGCCGAGCTGCTGGCCGCAGCGGCCGAGTCACCCTCGGGCTGGGACGGCCTCGACCTCGGTCCGCCCGCCGGATCACAGCCGGCGCCGCTACCCGAGGTCCCGGGATACTCCGACCTCGTCCTCGAAGGCCATGGCGGCATGGCGAGCGTTTATCGCGGTCGGCGCGAGGAGCAGCTCTTCGCCGGTCAGCAAGTCGCCATCAAGGTTCTCCACGCCCACCGCCTCGACCCCTATGGCCGGCGCCGCTTCGCCGTCGAGCGCCGCCTCCTCGCCAGCCTCGACCATCCCTACATCGTGCGCTTGCTCGATGGCGGCGAGCTCGCCGACGGTCGGCCCTTTCTGGTGATGGAGTACGTCTCGGGCCAACCCCTCGACGTCTACTGCCGGCAGCACCGGCTCGCGATCACGGACCGCCTGCGTCTGATCCAGCAGCTCTGTCGAGCGCTGCAGCACGCCCATCAGAACCTCGTCGTGCATCGCGATCTCAAGCCCTCGAACGTGCTCGTCGACCAAGGCGGCAATCTTCGGCTCCTCGACTTCGGCATCGCCAAGCTGCTCGGCGACGACGTCACCGCCACCGCCAGCTACCTGGTTCCCATGACCCCGGCCTTCGCCAGCCCGGAACAGCTCGCCGGGCAGACCGTCACCGTCGCCAGCGACATCTACTCCGCCGGGCTGCTGCTCTTCCTGCTGTTGACCGGCGAGGTGCCGCGAGCCACCGCCGATGATCGCGATCCGCCCCGGCCGTCGTCCCTGGTCGCCGGCAAGGCGACCGTCGCAGCCGAGCGACAGTCGAGCTCCAAGCAAATCGTCCGGCGCCTACGGGGCGATCTCGATCAGATCGCCTCCAAGGCCCTGCGCTGGGAGCCGGGCCGGCGATTCGCCTCGGCCCAGGCCTTGGCCGACGACCTCGAGCGTCATCTTCAGGACCGCCCGATCCGGGCCCGGCGCGGCAGCAAGCGCTATCGAGCCCAGCGCTTCGTGAAACGCCACCGAGTCGTGCTGAGCGTCGTCGGCCTCGCCCTGGCCTCGCTCATCCTGGCCATTGCCGCCGGCATTCAGTCCTGGCGCTTGGCGGAGCAAGGACAAGAGACTCTGACCCTCATCGAGCAGCTCGCCGAGCCTGCGGAAGAGCGCTTGATGCCCTCCGGACGCCTGGCGGAGGCCATTACCGGCATACAACGGCTCGACCAGCCGCTGGAGTCCAAGCTCGTCCTCCTGAACCTGGTGAGCCAGCTCAACCTCCCCGAGGAACAGCTTCTCCAGCGCAGCCTCGATCTCTTCGGTGGCCATCTCACAGAAGCCGCCAACGGTAGATCCGAAGCCGAGCTCGGCCTGCTGATCGGCGAGATGATGTTCGCGGCCGGTCACTACGAGTCCGCCGAGAAAATGATCGCCGCGGCGCGCGGCGCCGCCGAAGGATCCTTCGACCGGCAAGACGTCGAGCTCTCCCGCTTCCTCGAAAGTCACGGCCGGGCGCTGGCCGAGCTCGAGCTCTACGCCGAGGCCACCGAGGCCCTCGAGCGCGGCCGCCTCCTGCTCAGCCAAGGCTCCGGTGACTTTTCAGAGCGCGCCAAGCTCGAGATTCAGCTCTCGACCCTGTACTACCTCTGGGCGCGGTTCGATCGCGCGGTCGAAGCCGCGCGCCGCGCCCTGAGGCTCGTCGAACGAGTGCCCGACGCCGATCCGGGCCTGCGAGCATCGATCCTCAAGGCCCTCGCCGTCGCCTTGATCGAGGTCGAGCCATCGGACCCTGCCGGAGAAGCCGAAGCCAGCGCCCGCGAAGGGCTGCGCCTGAACCAGAAACACTTCGGCCGCGGCCATCTCGAGACCATCCACGCGCGCCACAACCTGGCCACGGTGCTGGTCCGCAGCCGCGGCCCGGCGGTCGCCATCCCCTTGGCCGAGGAAAATCTCGCACTGGCGGAAGCGGAGCTCGGCTCTGACCATCCCCGCATCTCCTATCTCGCCCTCGGCCTCGCCAGCGGGTACCAAGACGTCGGACGCCCCGCGGACTGTATCCCCTTGGCACAGCGCGCCTTCGAGCTGCGCGCGGCGAGTCTGCCGGCCGGCAACTGGCTGACGGCCGTCAGCCGCCTGCGTCTCGGGAGCTGCCTGGCGGAGATCGGAAGAACCACCGAGGCGCGCCGCCACCTCGAAGCCGCCCTCTGGGACCTCGAGCGCACCGCGGTCGAAGACGACCACTTCCTGCAACAGGCTCGTCGCGAGCTCTCCGCCCTGCCGTCTACCTGAACAGTTTCCCGCTGCGCAGAAACTCGATGTTGCTCATCCGGCTGTCTTCTCGCGTTCTCTGACAGCCCCCGATCCGGCCAACCCGACAGCGCCCGGATGCGCGCCCGAGAGGGATGCTCGCTTCCGGCAAGGGCCAGGCCCGTCGCAAAGCCTCGGGGGCGTCGTCCCGAGGCGATGGCGCCTCGGAGCTCTGTCACCGATCAAGGAGTCATCGTCATGAGAACGCAAACCGTGATCCCTGCCCTCGCCCTGTCGCTGATCGCCCTCGCGATCCTGATGGCAGCCACCGCCCCTGCCGACGCCCAGCAATACCGTCAGATTCGCAACGTCTACAGTCAAAAGTGTCTCGACGTCGAAGGCAACAGCCCCCATGCCACGGCCAACGTCCAGGTCTACGGTTGCCACAACGGCGGCAACCAGCAGTGGGAGCTGGTGCCGCTCGGCGGCTCCGCCTACCGTCTGCGGGCCCAACACAGCGGGTTCTGTCTCGAAGTGATCGGCGGGTCGTCACACCCCAATGCCAACGTCCAGCAAAACTTCTGCGGTTCCGGGAACCGCCAGATCTGGGACCTGCTCTTCAACGGCAGCGATTTCTTCCTCAAGAATCAGCGCAGCGGACTCTGCCTCGACCAGCGCCTCCATGGTCCGAGCGACAACGTGCAGCAGTACCCCTGTCATTATCAGACCAATCAACGCTGGGTCGTGCCGGGCCTCTGCCCCTTCGGCAACTGCGCGACCTGCAACTACGACGGCATCTGCAACGGCAGCGAAACTGAAGCCACTTGCTCCGACTGCCACGCCGCCTGCGACAACGACGGCTTCTGTGAGCTCGACGAGACCGAGAACTGCGCCGACTGCATGATCGAGTCACCGTTCGACTGATCGAGCCTTACTGCCACCCTTGCCGCGGGCCGAGGGGGCCTAGTCCGTCCCCTCGGCCTGCTTCGCGGCACGTCGCGACACCATCAGCTCGAAGCCGCGCAGGATCACGAAGGCCACCAGCGCCACCAGAAAGACCACCAAGAGCAGAATCGCCAGACTCTCCAGGGAAGACTGGAAGGCCCGCAAACTCTCGAGCAGCCAGCGATCCCGGGTCAGCCCGCCCATCCCGTCGGCGAACTTCTGCAGGTGGTAGATCGACACCCCGCCGGAGACCCCGATGACATAGATCGCGAACTTGACATAGCGGTGCCAGGCCGCTGCCAAAGACTCGCTGACCAGAGCATCGAAGATCTTTCGGAGCGGCCGGTCGAACACCCGGGAAACCACCAGACTGCAGCCCAAGGACACCGCCACCGTCGCCAACAGCAACCAGACGAACATTCGCTTTCTCCCTTCTCAAGAGGCGCTGCCTCGAAGCTGCCGGGAAACCCAGGACAGCCGGCGGGGACGGCCAAGGGCGCGCTCCGTCTGCGACCGCGAGAAGCCCACCGCCAGCCCAACCGCCGCACCCACCCAATGGGCCAGCGCCACGGTGACGAAACCGGCATCCACGGCGGCGACGAAGAGCGTGCCTCCGGTGGTCATCTCCCAGGCGATCTTGGCGCCCAGCAAGAGCAAGGCGATGCCGCCGACCAGCCGCGCTCGGCCACCGCGACGCACCAACGCCGCCGCCACGAAGGCAAAGAGGGCGGCATCGATGCCGGAAAGGCCGCGATAAAGGCGCAGCCCCGGCTCGGCGAACCACACCGCCAGGGAGATGGCGACGGCCGAGGCCAACAGGACGACCGGCAAGCGGCGCCGGTCGAGCCGCAGCGCAAGAGCGACGAGCAGGGCGAAGGCCACGCCGTCCCACAGAGCGTGGCCCCAGGACCAATGGGCGAGGTGGCCGGTCACCAGGCGCCAGACCTCACCCGCCGCGATCCGCCGACGGTCGTACTGCAGGGCATCGGCCCACGCCGGAATCGCCTGCAGAACGAAGATCCAGGCCGTCCCATGGAGGGCGAGGCCGCCCTCCCAGAGATCCCTCAAAGGTCTCACCACGGCCCCTCGCTGGGACGCTGACGCAGCGCCCAACCGCCTGCCCCGACCAGCAGCACCAACACGAACACGGTCAGCGGATCGAGGGCCCCACCCCCGACATCGAGGTCCCAACCCTTGCGTTCGCTGGTCGCCGGAGGCGAGCTCGGATTGGGCACCGCCGAGGCGACGTCACGGCGAGCCGCGATCTGAGTCGGCGCCGCCTCCTTGGCCGCCGGATCCACCGGCCCGATGCCGGAGGCGGCGCGCTGGCGGAGGCTCTCCAGCTCGGCCCGAATCTCGGCCTGGCGTTGACGATCACGCCCCAGACGCCGATCGTTGCGGCGCTCGATCTGCCAGCGCTGGTACTCGGCATCGTTCTCCAGCACCAGGAAGGAGGTGTACTCGGTGACGATCGAGAAGTCCTCGCCGAGGCGCACGATCTCGTCGACGACGGTATCCCGGCTGCCCTTGCGATCGGCCTCCTTCTGCAGGCTGCGCACCCGGTGCCAGGCCCACATGCGCTCGATCTCCGGCCGCCCGCCGGGATACTCCGGCAGCTCGATCTGCAGCTCCTTGTCGAGCATCTCGCCCCCCACCACCCCGGAGAGGCGCAGAGTCACCGGACCCCCGCCGCGATAGCGGCCATAGATGCGCAACGGCTTGCCGTAGTAGAGGCTCGGCAAACGGGCCGGCTCAATGTCGTAGAGGTCACCGCCGGCGAAGCTCAGCTCGAGGTCGGTGGCCGCTGGCCGGGTGAGCTTCTGCTGGAAGGCGCGCGCCTGGCGCTCGAAGTCGGCGCCGCGGGAGACAAAGGCCGCCAACCCTCCGGCGTCCTCGGCGAGCTGCTCGAGAAGCGGCCGGTCGACCTCGTTGCCGACCCCGATCGAAAATACCCGGGTGCCTGCCGGTCGCTGGCCGATGAGCTGCAGGAGCTGGGTGCGCTCGCTCTGGGCCGACATGCCGTCGGAGAGCACCACCACATTGAGCGGCCGGTCGGCGGCCTTGTAGCGGTAGGCCGCTTCCATCGCCGGCTGCAGGCGGGTACCACCACGCGCCCGGCGCTCGCCGAGGAACCGGTTGGCCTGGCCCAGGGACCCTTCCTCGACCGCCTCCAGCCGCTGAAAGAGGGCGGTGGGAGCCAGGTTGAAGCTCATCACCTCGAAACGATCGTTCTCACCGAGGGCCTCGATAAAGGCCGCCAGGGACTGGCGCGACAGGCTCAGCTTGCCCTCTTCGCCCATACTGCCGGAGACGTCGAGGACAAAGACATAGTCCATGCCTCCGACCTGCTCGGCAAGCTCTTCACCAGCGGTCAGGCTGAGCTGAAAGTAGCCATCCTCGCCGTCCGGCCGCGAGGTCACCAGGTCGAAGCCGGTGCGCGGCCGCTCGACCTTGAAGGCCAGCACCAGGTCGCGCGACAGATCTCCGCCGGCGGCCTCGAGGCTCGCCTGGGCGAAGTGAGCGCTGGGATAGGCCACCACCACGTCGGAGCCGTGGCTCGGGCTGTCCAGCTCGACAATGGGGATCTCCGAGCGCACGTCGAGGTCGAGGGCAAAGCGCCCATGAACCCGGGCATCGACGCCCGGTCGCGAGACCGTCGCCAGCGGGTAGACATAGGTCGCCCAGCCGGCATCGGCATCGAGCTCCTGGTAGTAGGTCACCTGCACCCGCTGCTCGGCGCCGGCGGCGATCGGGAAGATGCGCATCTCGAAGGTCTTGTAGTCGACCTGCTCGAGCAAGCCGGGGTCGCGCCGCACCCGCTTGTAGCTGTTGTAGATCTCTCGCGCGCGCTCCTTCTCGAGCACCTCGCCGACCATCTCTTTGCCTTCGATCCACATGGTGAAGCCGGCCACCGAGGCACCCTTCGGCACCGGGAAGGTGTACAGCGCCTCGACCGCCCGGCGCTCCGTGTTGCGGAACACCTGGGTGACCTCGGTCACGGCAATGCCGTTGTCGATGGTGACCCGGGCCGAGTGCTCCTCGATCTCGAGCACACCGCCGAAGCCGTCTTCGGCGATCAGCAGGCCGGCGCCTTGGGCCACCGGAACCCCGAACCAGACGAGGAGGGCGATGAGCAGCCCGCGAACGACATTGAAAAGAGTGCGATGGGTCATGACCAAGCCTCCGAGGAACCGGTGAGCCGAAAGCGACTCACCGCCCTCTGCCTCAGAGCGAGGTCCGTGCCAGCGCTGGTCTACGCCTTGCAACTCCTTTCTTGACAGGGCTTAAGGCTCAAGAGATCACGGTTACCGCCAGTCGAGGAGATTGCACTTGTTGACACTCAGAGAACATCACCTGTACATTCGATGTACGATGCCACTCTTCACACCCCAAGAGCGCTCGGTGGCCGAAGCGCTTTCCGAGCTGACCCACTGCAATCCCTTCCTGCGCCAGCGCATCGCCTGGGAGAAACAAGCCCTGGGAGACGAGTTCGTCGCCGCCGATGCGGTGTGGATCGCGCCGCCGGGGGCCGAGCCGGACCGCCCCAACCTGCTCGCCCTCGAGCGCCGCGTCACCGACCTGGTCCACACCGTGCGCCAGCGTCTGGCGGACGGCGAGAAGGGCAGCGCCGCCGACCGGCGCCTCTACGCCGACCTGGTGCTCTACCACCTCTACTACCGCCACCAGCGCTCCTTCGTGGAATCGATCCTGCGCTCCGAGGGCAAGGGCGCGGCGCGCCTCGAGGCGCCCTTCTACCGCACCTTCGCGCAGGAGCTCGAGGACCTTCTGGGCCCCGCCGGCGTACCGCGGGAGGGTCGCCTGGCGCCGGCTCACCTGTTCGCCTGCTTCTTCCAGGTGCGCCGCGCCTTCCACTACATCCACCGCCACATCCTGGGGCGCTCGATGCCGGCGGCGCGGCTGCGGGCGCGGGTCTGGGAGTCGATCTTCACCCACGACCTGCGGCGCTTCCAGACCTCCCTCTACGATCGCCTGGGAGACATCACCACCCTGGTCACCGGCCCCTCCGGGACCGGCAAGGAGCTGGTGGCGCGCGCCATCGGGCTGTCCCGCTACGTCCCCTTCCAGGCCTCGAGCGGCGCCTTCGAAGAGCACTTCCAGGAGTCGTTCTACCCGCTCAACCTTTCGGCCCTGTCGCCCACCCTGATCGAGTCCGAGCTCTTCGGTCACCGCCGCGGCTCCTTCACCGGCGCCCTCACGGACCGCACCGGCTGGCTCGAGATCTGCCCGCCGCTGGGCACCGTCTTCTTAGACGAGATCGGCGAGATCGACCTGCCGATCCAGGTCAAGCTGCTGCGGGTGCTCGAAAGCCGCACCTTCCAACGCCTCGGGGAAACCGGCAGCGAGCATCGCTCGCGGCGCTTCCTCGGCAAGGCGGTGGCGGCGACCAACCGCGACCTGGCGGCGGAGATGGCCCGGGGCGCCTTTCGCCAGGACCTCTACTACCGGCTGTGCTCGGACACCATCGAGACACCGTCCCTGGCGGAACGCCTCGACGACGATCCGGCCGAGCTCGGCGACCTTCTGACCACCCTGGCAGCGCGCCTGGTCGACCCAGACGATGCCCCGGCCCTCGCCAGCGAGGTCCAGGCCTGGGTGGAGGAAAACCTCGGCCGCGAGTATCGCTGGCCCGGCAACGTGCGCGAGCTCGGCCAATGCCTGCGCAACGTCCTGATTCGTCGTGACTACCGACCGGCGAAGGTGACCGCGCCGAGCGACCCCCGGCGTGCCCTGGCGGAAGAGATCGCTCGCGGCGACCTCTCCGCCGACGAAGTCCTCGGCCGCTACTGCACGCTGGTCTACGCCGACGCCGGCAGCTATCAAGCGGCGGCCCGCCGTCTCGGCCTCGACCGCCGCACGGTGAAAGCCAAAGTCGACCCCCAGCGGCTCGAAAACCTGCGACAATCGGCGCCGTCATGACCAACCCAGCCTTGCGGAACGAGGCCGCTCCGGCGGTGCGCCGGCGAGAGATCGTCGGCTGGGCGATGTTCGACTTCGCCAACTCGAGCTACACCACCCTGATCGTCACTGTCGCCTTCAGCGTCTACTTCACCAAGCTCGTCGCCCCCGGTGATCAGGCCGACTTTCTGTGGGGCCTCGGCATCCTGATCAGCAACCTGGTGGTGATGGCGACCTCACCGATCGTCGGTGCCACCGCCGACGACTCGGGCCGCAAGAAGTTCTTTCTCGCCGCCACCTACCTGCTGTGCGTCGCCGGCACCGCCACCCTCTTCTGGGTCAAACCGGGCCAGGTCACCCTCGGCCTGACTCTGTTCGTGATCTCCAACATCGCCTACGCCATGGGTGAGAACCTCGCCGGCGCCTTCCTGCCGGAGATCTCGACGCCGAAGAACATCGGCCGCATCTCCGGATTCGGCTGGGGTCTGGGCTACTTCGGCGGCCTCGCCTGCCTCGCCGCCTGCTGGCCGCTGCTGGCCGGCGGCTTCACCAGCGACAACGTCGACAACCTGCGCCTCGCCTGGCTGGTGACCGCCGCCTTCTTCCTGATCAGCGGGTTGCCGACCTTCCTGTTCCTGCGCGAGCGCGCCCCGCGGCCCGCCGCCTGGTCCTTCGTCGCCTCGGCCCGCGCCGGCTTCGGCCACCTCGCCGAAACCGCCCGCGCCATCGGTCACTTCACCGAGCTGGTGCGCTTCCTCACTGTCTTCTTCCTGTTCTCCTGCGGGCTGATGACGATCATCGCCTTCGCCTCGATCTTCGCCGAGCGCACCCTCGGCTTCACCTCCGGCGAGCTGATCGTTCTGTTCATGGCGCTGCAGCTCTTCTCCGCCGGCGGCGCCTTCGTCTTCGGCGCCATCCAGGACCGACTCGGTGCCCGAAGCACCATCCAGATCAGCCTGGTGCTGTGGATCGCCGTCTCCGTCGCCGCCTACTTCTGCCAGACCAAGAGCTTCTTCTGGGCCATTGCCATCGCCGCTGGCCTCGGCATCGGCTCCCTGCAATCCGCCTCGCGCGGTCTGGTGGGGCTGTTCTCGCCGGTCGCCAAGAGCGGCGAGTTCTTCGCCTTCTGGGGCCTCGCCGGCAAGGGCGCCTACATGCTGGGACCCTTCGTCTTCGGCGCCCTGTCGTCCTGGTCCGGCTCGCAGCGCATCGCCATCCTCGCCAACGGCCTGTTCTTCGTTCTCGGCCTGATCGGCATGCAGTTGGTGCGCGAGGAGCGCGGCCTCGCCGCCGCCAGCGCCTGGAACGAGCGCGCCGAGGGGGCGTCGACGAGCCCGACGCCATGACTCGCACGGTACGCCTTCTCCGCTGGCTCGATCGCCTGCTGCTGCGGCTGTTCTTCCGCCGCATCGAGGTCGAGGGCGCCGACGTCTTGCTCGACGATCGGCCGCGGGTCCTGATCGCCAACCATGTCAGTGCCCTGGTCGATGCCATGGTGCTCTTCGGCACCCTGCCGCGCATTCCGCGCTTTCTCGGCAAGAGCACCCTGTGGAACATCGCCCTGCTGCGGCCGTTGCTCAACGGCGCCCGGGTCATTCCGATCTACCGGCGCCAAGACCAGGTCGACATGAGCCGCAACGCCGACACCTTCGCGCGCTGTCACGAGGTGCTCGCGGAAGGCGGCACCGTCGCCCTGTTTCCGGAAGGCACCAGTCACAACGAGCCGGCGCTGCTGCCCCTCAAGACCGGTGCCGCCCGCATCGTCCTCGCCGCGGAAGAGAAGTTCGGCCCCCTCGACCTGCGGGTCGTGCCGATCGGCCTGATCTTCGACAACAAGGGGAAATTTCGCTCTCGGCTGCTAGTGCGAGTGGGAGAAGAGATCGACCCGCTGGCGATCGTCGCCGATCAGGCGGACGATCGCGCGGCGGTGGCAGCCCTCACCGAAACCCTGTCCCGGGGCCTGGCGGAAGTCACCCTCAACTTCGATAGTTGGGACCAGGCCCAGCGCATCGCCCGCGCCGTCGAGATCTTCGAGCGTCGCGACCCGGACCTGCCCCAGGGCAGCGAGCTCGGTCGTACCTTCGCCGCCCGGCGAGCCTTCCTCAGTGGTTATCGCAAGCTGGTGGAGCGCTACCCGGAGCGCGTCGCCGAGGTTGAAACCGCCGTCGCCGGCTACCAGGCCTTGCTCGAAGAATCGGGCCTGCGAGATCGCCAGGTGGCGGCGCGCTACCCGCTGCCCTCGGTCTCTCGCCACCTGCTGCGCAGCGCCTTTCGCATGCTGGTGCGCCTGCCCGTCGCGATGGTCGGCACGCTGCTCAACGGCCTGCCCTACCTGGCGGTTTCGATGATCGCCAGCCGCAAGAGCGACGAGGACCAGCTCGCCACCTACAAGATCTTCCCAGCGCTGCTCGTCTACCCCATCGCCTGGCTGATCGAGGCCGCCGCCGCCGGCTTCCTCTGGAATGGCTGGGCCGCACTCGGAGTCGCACTGCTGGCGCCCCTCACCGGGCCTGGAGCTTTGCGCTTCCACGACGACCGCACCCGCCTGCTCAGCGAGACTCGCGCTTTCCTCAAGCTCGGCACCCGCCGCGGCCTGGCCGATGAGCTGCGCCACCGCCGGGGCCAGGTACGCCAAAAGGTCGCCGAAGCGGTCGAGCTCTACCGCGCCGTCTACGAGCTCGAAACCTGAGAAGCCCAGACTTGGAACAACCCTCCCTACTCGGAAGGATCGCCGACCATGGAAGAACTGCGCGCCGTCACCGAAACCCTGCTCACCGCCCTCAAGGAGCGTGACGCCGAGACCCTCGAGCGGCTGCTCGATGCAGACTTCAACTCCCTCGCCACCAGTGGTGAGCATCTCGGCCGTGAGGCCTATCTGCAGGCGACCACCCAGGGGCCCTATCGCATCGTCGAGCTCAAGCTCGAGATGCTCGAGATCGAGCACTGGGGCGACACCGGCATCGTCGCCGGCATTCAGAACGCCAAGCTCCAGCTCCCCAATGGCGACGGCGCCAACTCCCGGGTCGCCTTCACCGATGTCTTCCGCCGCCGCGGCGAAGACTGGAAGCTGCGTCTGGTCCACTGGACCGAAATCGGACCGGACCCGGACGCGGCGCGAGTGCTCGAGATCTGAGCCCGGCGCCAGAGCGGGCAACGCGGCCCTCGCACTGACGTCATCGATCGGAAATACCCTCGGTATAGAATAAAGCGCGCCGATCACAAAATACTTCTCGAAGGAGTTGTCGTGCTTTCGAAGCAGAGCGGATCGAAGCTGCTGGCCGGGCTGATCTTCGTCGTCGTCTCCACTTCGGTCTACTGGGCCCAGGCCCCCGGTCCGGTCTTCCAGATCAGCGACGATGACTTCGGCCTCGACTTCCAGAGTCACGAGCGCCCCCATATCGCGGCCGGCACCAACGGACGCTTCGTGGTCGCCTGGGAGAACTCCGGTGACGACGGCTACGGTTACGTCAATCAGATCGCGCGGGTGCGATCCTTCGAGGCTCCCGACACACCTGCGGGACCAGGCTTCCGGGCCGGCTTCAGCGACGGCTACAACCAGCCGCCGGACATCGACAGCTACCTCGACCCGGAAGACATCGCGATCAACGACGACGGCGAGTTCGCGGTGGTTTGGAGCGAGAACACGAATCGCCCCGGTCACAACGAAGTCCGCATCCGAGTCTTCGATGCGATGGGCGATCCGGTGTTCTTCCGCTATTTCGAGGTCAGCGAGCCGCGCGACTACGATGACCTGCGGTTCTTCGCCCGCAGCTCTCTGACCACCGACAGCAACGGCGATTTCCTGGTGGTCTGGGACGCCGGCTTTCCCTCGACCGCCGGTCGTCGTCTTCTGCAGCGCCGGATCGAGCCCGACGGCACGCTACCGGGCGATGAAATGCCGGTCGCGACCGCAGCCCTCCCCAGCCAGACCGACGCCGAGCTGGCCCGCATCTCGAACCTCGGCCACGTCGCCGTTTGGGCCGACTCTTCGAGCGGTGCCGGCGACGTCAAGGGCCGGCGCTTCGCCGCCGATGGCACTCCCCTCGGCAGCGAGTTCGATCTCGCCGTCGAAACCACCGGAGTGCAGCGAGCTCCGGCCGTCGCAGCGCAAGAGAACGGCGCCTTCCTGACCGTCTGGGAGCACTTCGCGGTAGGCGCCCAACAGATCATGGGTCGCTTGTTCGATCCCAGCGGCACTCCGCTGGGGCCGGAGATCGCGCTCGACGAATCGGCGACCGGCCTCGCCATCCAACCGCAGGTCACGGCGATTCCCGGCAATGGCGGCTTCGTCGTCACCTGGCAGCGGGACACCGATCCGCCCCGCGTCTTCGTCCGCCAGATTCTCCCCAACGGCCGGCCGGCGGCGCCTCCCGAAGCCGTCGGCGTGGACGCCACTGAACAGAGCAACCCCGACGTCGCAGCCCTCGACAACGGTCAGTTCGTCGTCGTCTGGGACGACAGCCCGTCCCTTTCCGATGTTTTCGGACAAGCCCATCCCACCCGCACCCTGTTCCTCGACGGCTTCGAGTCGGGCAACCTGGACGCCTGGTCGGCGACGATCCCTTAGGCGCAGCCAAGCACCGCAACCAGGGACCGCAGCCAGGCACGGTAGTTAGACACTACGGGAAATGACAAGGAAGCTTGACTTCCCTTATGCCGTCGAATACGCTCAAGAATGTCAATCAAACTTGTCTCAATGACAAGCATATAAGACATCTCCCGGAGCGCTCGAGATCGCTCTTCGACTGCGAAGGAATGAACCCTCTCGCGCTGGCGTAGAAACAAGCGACGATCCGCTCGAAGAGCTCCGAAACGATGCGTCCCAAAGTTGCGGGGCCGCAAGGAAGGAATACGATGAAAAATCTCCTCACCCTCACCGCCGCCTTGCTGCTGGCCGGCGCCGCCCTGGCGAGTGAAAAGTCCGCCACCGGTTCCTGGCAGGGCGCCATCGAGCTGCCCAACGGTGAGCTCGGCATCAACGTGCAGCTCGACGCCGCGGCCCAAAGCGGCACCATCGACATCCCGGCTCAGGGCCTGAAGGGCTTCGCTTTGTCGAACGTCAAGGCCGAAGGCGAATCCGTTCACTTCGAAATGGCCGGCGTTCCCGGCACTCCGACCTTCGACGGCAAGCTGTCGGCCGACGGTGAGACCCTTTCCGGGTCTTTCACCCAAGGACCGCAATCCCTGAAGTTCTCCCTGGCGCGCAGCGCCGCCGCCGCGACCGAGCCCCCGCAGGAGACGGTCGCCGAAAAGGGCATGCCCGGAGAAGGAGCCGAGGGTAACTGGAAGGGTACCCTCGACCTCGGCCAGGTGCAGCTCCGGCTCGGTCTCGAGGTTGGAGCCAAGGACGACGGCGCCTTGATGGCGACCCTCGACAGCATCGACCAGGGAGCGAAGATGCCGGTCGACGAGATCACCTTCGAGGACCGCAAGCTGAGCTTCACGATCCGGGCGATCAACGGCTCCTACAACGGCACCCTGAACGCCGATGGCTCCGCCTTCGAGGGCACCTGGAACCAGGGTCGCGAGCTCGAGCTGACCTTCTTTCGCATCGAAGAAGCGATTTCTCTGGTGCGGCCGCAGCACCCGGAGCCCCCCTTCCCGTACCAAGCCGAAGACGTCACCTTTCGCAACCAGGCGGACGACGTCGAGCTCGCCGGCACTCTCCTGACGCCACCCGGCGAAGGCCCCTTTCCGGCGGTCGTCTTCGTCTCCGGCTCCGGCGCCCAGGACCGCGACGAGCAACTCATGGGGCACAAGCCGTTCCTGGTGATCGCCGACCACCTCGCCCGCCACGGCATCGCCTCACTGCGCTATGACGACCGCGGCGTCGGCGGCTCAAGCGGCAGTCACATGGGCTCCACCGTCATCGACTTCGCCGAAGACGCCGCCGCCGGCGTCGCCTTCCTCGCCCAGCAGCCCAGCATCGACCGCGGCGCCGTCGGCATCGTCGGTCACAGCGAGGGCGGCCTTTCCGGCCCGATCGTCGCCACTCAGAGTGAAGAGCTCGACTTTCTCGTGCTCCTGGCCCCTCCCGGCGAAGCCCTCGACAAGCTGCTCGTACGCCAGACCGGCGACGCCCTCCGCCTCAGCGGCGTTTCGCCGGACTTGATCGAGCGCGTCACCGCGACCCAGCCGGAGGATCTCGCCCTGGTCAAAGACGAGAGCCTCGACCGTGAGGCGCTGATGGCCAAGATGAGGGAGCGCAGCGAGGAGCAGCTCGCCACCCTCTCCGAGGCGGACCTCGCCGCCCTTGGCATCACCGACGACGCCATCGAGATCGGAATCCGCCAGACCAGCACCCCCTGGTTCCGCTCCCTGATGCGCCAAGACCCGGCGGTCTACCTCGAGCAGCTCGAGCTGCCGGTCCTCGCCCTCTTTGGCGAGAAGGACGTTCAGGTGGCAGCCCAGGTCAACGCCGAGATCTTCGAGAAGACCTTGACCAAGGCCGGCAACCAGGACTTTCAGATCGAGATCTTGAAAGACCTCAACCACCTCTTCCAGCACGCCGAAACCGGCGCCGTCGCCGAGTACGGCACCATCGAAGAGACCTTCGCGCCCCACGCCCTGGAGCAGATCAGCGATTGGATCGGAAAGCGCTTCGGGAAGGCAGCCGGCGGCGCCGCGGAGGGCAGCTCGCACTAAAGGCCAGCCCGAGCCGAACGAGAGAAGCCGCGGGGAATGAGCGTCCCCGCGGCTTTCTGGTACTACCGCGATTCTGGCGATCGGTGCCCTGGCACCTCACGCCACGAACTCAAACCACCAGCAGGCCATCGGTGCCGCCGAAGCGGTTGGGCACTGCGCGGTCGGCTTCGGGGTCGTCGAGCCACTGGCTTTCGTCGACCAGGTAGCGGAAGCGGTACTCCTGTTCGGCATCCACCGACAGGGTGATGCTGAAGGTGCCGTTCTTGCGCCGCACGAGGGTGTGCTCTTCGGGGCTCCACTCGTTGAAGTCACCCAGCAGGGCGACCTTTTCGCCGGTGACTTCCTCCTGCGGCAGGCGGAAGGTCACGCGGCAGGCACGACCGGATTTGCTATAGCTCTTCTTGATCACAACTATCTCCTGAACTTTTTCTGGGATTCTTCCCGGAGAGAACCCGGGCCGAGGCCCGGATCATAACGAAATCCGGGCCTCCTGTGCCTGCCGGCCGTGACGAAGTGGTCGCAATGGCTAGAAATCGATTCGCAGGCCGAACTGGAAAGCCCTCGCCGTGCGCGCGACGTTCGGCACCAGGAAGTTGGGCGTGCCCTCGCGGGTGCCGCCGGCGGTCGTGAAGTTGACCCGATCGGTGGCGTTGAAGACGTCCGCCAGCAGGCTCACCTTGAGCTTCTCTCCGATCGGGATCCGGTACCGGAAGCTGAGATCGACTTGCAGGAACCCCGGGTTCTCGGCACCGTTGAGACCGCCGTCGAAGGAGACGTCTTGGGAGCGGCCGAGGCCGGGGTCGCCGGCGTAGTCGCCGCCCGCCGCCGGAGCGCGGTTGCCGTTGTCGAGGCGCGCCGAGTTGTCGAGCACGGTGAAGCGGTCTCCGGAGAGATAGCGCGCCACGCCAGAGATGATCAGCCCCTCGCTCTGGCGCCAGCCGGTCTTGGGCACCAGGTACTGACCCGAGAGCACGATGTTCCAGTCGCGATCGAAGAGCGCCGGTTGATCGTTGCGCCGGTCCCCCAGGTTGAGCCGCGGTGATTCTCCGAGGAGGCGGCCGGTATCGAAGTCGAAGCCGGTTTCGGTGCGGCTCTGAAAATAGGCGAAATCGCCGGGATCGCCGTCGTAGTTGCCTTCCCCTTCCGAGTAGGTCACCGCCAGGCGGCCGCCCCAGGTGCCGTTGAAGCGCTTCTGCAGCGATCCCTGGATGGCGGTGTACTCGCGCTCTCCCAGGTTGAAGATGGTCGTGATGTTGTCGAGCTCGACCGGCTGGCCGTCGAGGACACTGAGGTTCGGGCGGCCGCCCTGGGCGGAGGAGAACGGATTGAGGTCGCCCCGCACCAGGGCATCCTTGTTCTCCGCCCGCACCAGGTCGACGGTGGCCGCCAGGCCGGGTACGATCTCGTGCTGAAATCCCAGACTCACCGTATCCGCATAGGGCTGCTGTCGCGCCGGGTTGTCGACCGTTGGGGCACGATTGATCAGGCTCCCGGCACCACCCTCGATCATCGCGATCAACAGGTCGCGCAGCTCGTCGAGGGTGGTGACGCCGTTCGCCTGGGCGAGGTCGAAGAACCCTTGCTGATCGGCGCCGGCCGACGGCAAGCGCTGGAGGAAACCACTCGACAAGCTGACCGCATCGAGAAAGAAGTCGTCGTAGAGAAACAGCGGCAGGCGATCGTAGAAGCGCCCGAAGCCACCCCGGATCACGGTTCTGCCGGACTCCGTCGGCGACCAGGCGAAGCCCAGCCGTGGCGCCACGTCACCACCATCGGTGACGCTCTCCTCGTCGTAGCGCAGGCCGAGGTTGAGGACCAGATCACCGCTGATCTTCCAGTCGTCCTGGATGAACAGCCCGGTGACGTCGTTCTTGGGGATCTCGGCGGTCTGCGGCCCGGCGACCCGTACCGTGAAGGCAAACGGGTAGGTAGAGACATCGCTGGGATCGAAGGGCCGGTCGACGTTGAAATCGAACTCCCCCTGCGCCGTGCCGAAGTTGCTGAACTCTTCCTCACGCTCCGAGTACTGCACCCCGAAGCGCAGGTCGTGCTCGCCATGCCAATCGGGAAGCCAGAGGGAGAAGGTGTCGTCGAACTGCAGGGCGCGGTTGACCCGCGCCTGGGCGACGGCGCTCGAGCCCAGGTTGATTCCCGGCCGATCCTCCCGCACCGGCTGATTGCGCTGCGCCGAGAAGCTCTGACCGTTGCCGTTGAAGGCCGGGTTGGCGAAGGCGACGTCTTCCTTGGTGAAGGCGACGCGGGCGATGTTGAGGGCGGAATTTCCGATCACGGTGTCGAGGGAAGCGATCCAGTTGGAATCGGTATCGTCCTCTTCGCGCGAGGTTTCGAGGGTTTCCTGACCACCGATGATCTGGTTGAACTGGGGCGACTCCTCGCGCAGATAGCGCACCGCCAGGTGATAGCTCGGCGTGAGCTGATAGTCGACCTTGACCAGGAAGTTCTCGAGGGAGTTGTCTTCGCTGGTCGAGAAGTTCTTCTCCGGTCGCGCCACGAAGGACCGCACGATGCCCTCCTGGTCGCTGATGTCCTCGAAGTTGACGAAGAAGTGGGCCTTGTTGCGCACGATCGGGCCTCCGACGGAGACCCCGAGGTTCTCGTAACTGGTGTCTGGGCGCTCGAGGTTGTTGACCTCGGTGAAGAAGTTCTTCTCGTTGTTCGAGGAGTCCTGGAGATAGCCGAAGAGGGCTCCCGACCAGTCGTTCGAGCCGCTCTTGGTGATGGCGTTGAGCACCCCTCCGAGGGCACGACCGAACTCAGCATCGAACTGTGTGGTGAGAACCTGGAACTCCTGGATCGCCTCGATCGAGGTGCGGGTCTGGGCGCCGGCGATGGCGCCGATGACGTCGTCGTCGTTATTGGCACCGTCGACGTTGAAGGAGTTGTTGAAGTCGGTCTGGCCATTGACGAACAAGGAGTCCGAGGAGGTCGACTCGGTGTCCGGAGAGGGCGTCACGCCGGGCAAAAGACCCGCGAACAAGAGGGCGCTGCGGTTCTGCGTCGGCAGCACCTCGAACTCTTCGCCGGTGATCGTGCCACCGATCTCCTTCGACTCGAGCTCGATTATGGGGGCCGCCGCCGTCACCGTCACGGTGTCCTCGACGGCGCTGAGCTGGAGCTCGACATCGACCCGCGCAGTCTGGCCGACGAGCAGCCGAATCCCCTTCTGATCGCGTCCCTGGAAACCCTCGAGCTCGAACCGGATCCGATAGTCACCGGGCTTGAGCCCGTGCACGATGTAGGTACCGGTCGCCGCCGTCACCACCGTTCGTTGCCGACCGGTGGCCTCCTGGGTCGCGGTCACCAGAACACCCGGCAGCGCCTGCCCTTGGGCGTCGGTCACCCGGCCGGTGAGATCGGCGTTGGCGAACTGTCCGCTGGCCGAAGCCGCGGCGACGAACGCCGACAAGACGATCAAAATGCCTGTGCGAAGTTTCATTGCTTGCCTCCTGGCCCCTGAGTTGGTTCGAAGTGGTCGCCATCGAGACACCAGGGCACGGGACTGCGATTCCCGAACCGTGACGACGAGCGGTTCGAGGCCTTCGAGCTGCGGCCCGTGCCGCGAGTCCAAGAATCAGCAAGCAGGTGGGGAGCGCGTCGGGACTCGGCGCCAGAGGAGCTCGGCACGGGGCACCCTGGGATCGCGCATTCCCAGGATCCGCCAAAGAACTACCGGATGACGCCGAAGCATAGAGGCACCTCTGAGCTCAAATACATTTACTATCATTAATTTGAAATATTCTATTAATTGTACGAAATTTGCCCCGCGTGGGATTTGCGCATCGCCCCTCCACCTCCGAGCGGCGGAGTGAGAGAACGAACGATCAGCGGTTGCGAGGAAACTCGTTGATCCAGTGGAAGCCGCGACCGGGTAGCTCCATCTCGTCGAGGGCACGGGTGGCGAGACGAATCTCGACCGCCTGCCCCCGCCACCGACCGATGAGCTCCAGAATTCCAGACTCGGGCTGCCGCCAGCGCAGGACGTCGAGCAGGGCGCGCTCATCCTCCGGCACGGCTTGCAGGGAGGCGGCCTCGGGCGGCAGGAAGGTCATGGTGCGCTCGCCCTCGTCGAAGACCAGGCGATGGCGCGCGAGGCGGCCGTCCATGTTCTGTACCGTGACCATGCCCGGACGCTCGGTGCCTCCCCAGGACATCGGCCGCGGCCAATCGATCACCAAGGCCCGCCAGCGGTTTTCGTCGGTCAACAGGGGCGGCACCTCTGCGCCCTCGGCAACGAACGACACCACCTCATGAATGCCCCAGAGGTCGGGCTTGTCGCGGCCGTCGCCGTACTCCCGGTAGAGGGATCCGGAGCGCTCGATGCCGGTGTAGATCACCGTGCCCACCAGGAGCACTCCGAAGGCCGCCAGGGCGAGGCGGCCACGGCGCGAGGCGATGCCCAGGCCAGAGCCTCCGGGCGAGCGCAGAAAGAAGTCGATCAGGCGCCGACGCTCGAGCAGCAGCAGGCCGATGGCCATCGCCAGAAGGTGGCTCGAGTAGAGCTTGACCGGCACGTCGTAGCAGTAATTGATCATCACGACATTGGTCATCACCGCCGTCAGCACCGCCGCTCCCAAGGTCCGCGTACGGCGAAAGAACAACAGCAAACCGCCAAACGCCTCGCCAGCGCCGGCGAACACCGTGTAGACCGGCGACTGCCCCATGAAGGTCCACACCAGGCCCATCGGCGAGGAGTCGCCATAGGGAGTCAGCAGGCGATGCAGGCTGGGGCGCGGGAACTGCGAGGGAATCAGCTTGGCGAAGCCGTACTCGAGCATCACGACGCCGAGGTAGAAGCTGACTCCGAGGGCGAGCCAGCGCCCGGCACGACGGTAGTTGCGCGGTTGGCGATCGACCAGCGACCAGACGACGGCAATGGCGAGGGAGACCAATCCGACCAGTGCCACCAGCAAATAGGCCAGCGTGGTGTCGCCGCTGCCGGTCGTGCCGGTGTAGATCTCCCCCTCGATACCCACCACCCGCTGCCCGAACCACACGCCGGCCTTGGTCCACAGAGAACGCACCGCCTCGCCGACGGAATCGCCGAGGTACGGCAGGCGGTCGAGGGGGAACGGCAGGGTGTAGAGCAGAGAGTAGGCCAACAGCCAGCGAAACAAGAAACGCTGGGGCAACGAGAGGGCAGAGTGCATCGATCGAGTCCTTTCGCCTGCGGCGGCATTCCTGATCGCCAGGTTGCTGGCGACCGGGGATGCCACCGGTCCGGATCGGAGGGGTTCCTAACCGGTATACGGAGCTCGCAGGCGGTTTCCGCCAACCGTTCTGGGCCGCCGTCCTGGGCCGCCGGCCCGAAGTGGGCCGGCTCACGGCGCGGGACATCCCTGGTTCGACCACTACCCTCCCGCTCTCAACCTCCCTCGGGGACGGCGAGGGCCGCCGCCAGGCTTTCGCCGGTGAGATCGAGATTGCGGTTCAGGTACTCCACCAACTCGGCGTCCGCCGGCGGGCCGATCGCACCGCCCAGGTGATGTCCCAGGAAGCGCTCGACGAGGTGCAGGTAGGCCCTTCGCAGCAGGCGATGATCGAAGCCATGGCCGGCTCGTCCATCGACCAGCAGGCTGACGTCGTGGTCGCGGTCGTGCAGTGCCGCTGCATAGTGGCGGACATCGGCGACCGCCACCTTGACATCACGGGCCCCGGCCAGGACGAGCAGGGGGCGCTCGGTCTCGCCGACATGGGCCAGCGGCGAGCGCTCCTGCATCGCCTGCGCCGTCGCCGGATCCTCGAAGTCGAAGAAATACCGCCGCAGCAAATCCTTGAGCGGTAGGCCGCTGGCGAAGGTGGCCTGGTCGTCGTACTCGCGAATCGTGCGCACGAGGTCGATCGGCGGCGCCGAAGCGATGCCGACGCGGAACTTGCGGGGTGTGAAGGCGAGCCCTCCGAGGGTCGAGAAACCCCCGAAGGAGTGACCCATGATTCCCACCCGCCGGGCGTCTCCGATTCCTGACGCGAGCAGATGATCGACGCCCTCGACGATGTCCTGCTGCACTCGCCCATCACCGAAGTCGGCGCCACCGGCCAAGGTGTAGAGCAGACCGTAGCCGGTCGACGCCCGGAAGTTGGGCTCGAAGACGGCATATCCCCGGCTGACCAGGAACTGCAGATGGGGATCCCAGCCGGGGCGAACGTGATTCCAGGGGCCGCCATGGACCTTCACCACCAGCGGAAGATCGGCCGGATCGCGCCCCGCAGGCAGGGTGACGAATCCGTGGAGCTCGAAGCCGTCGCTGGCGCGGTAGCGCACCGCGCGACGCCGCACCAGAACATCGTCCGGCAGCGGGTCGCCGGCGGCTCGTTCTGCGCCGAGGACTTCTCGCAGGCGATCCATCGCCGGTTCGTAGACGAAATGCCGCGGATGCTGTAAATCGTCGCCGAGCTCGATCAGCCACCAATAGCGCCCGGCGGGACGCGGCTCGATCACCAGATTTCTGCCGGCAAAGCGGCGCTGCAACGCCTCGACAGTCGCCGCCAGAGCCGGATCGAGGGCATAGCTGCGCATCCGATCGGTATGGTGAACCGCAAGCAGAGGGCGGCCGGTTCGCGGCTCGAGCTTGACTCGCGCCAGGTCCGCGAAGCCGAGAGGATCGCGGTGCAACAAACGTTCGGCACCGCTCTCCCCGTCCACCTCGGTAATCGCCCACAGATCCCCCTGCCAGCGCCGCCAGACCAGAAGCCGATCCGCGGCAGCCGCCGTCAGCAGGCCGCAAGCGCTCCGGAACCCGCAACGCAGCAGCTCCGGAGCCGCGGGCCGCGCGCGCCGCACCACCTTTTCCAGGCCATCGATCTCTTCGATCCAGTGCAGCGCACCGTCGCGGTTCACGAGGAAGTCCGAAATCCGCCGGTCTCCCTGCCAGAGCACCTCGCGACGACCGTCGACGAAGACCCTCGCCAACCGGAAAGGCGGTTCCGTTTCGGTGACCAGAACCGCGCCCGGAACCACCGGGTCGGGACCGCGGTAGTGCTCGTCCCGGCCTTCCTCGAGGCGGTAGAAGACGTGGGGACGCCCGCCATCGACGGGAACGTAGGCCAAACGCTGGTCCATCTCGACCACCAGCCCGGCCCCGTCGGCGGACCAGGCCACGGCCGACAGAGAGCGCGCTGCCAACAGGCGATGGCGCCGTTCCGACTCCGCCTCGAGCAGCCAAACGCTGCTCCCCTGCGCCTCCCGCATCACGAACGCCAGGCGGTCGCCACTCGGCGAGGCGACCGCCGAGGACACGACGGATCGCGCCAGGAAGCGCTCCGCCGGCAACAGCTCCGCCCGGGCCGGCTGCGGCGCCCATCCGACAACGCCCAACACGACGCCGACGAGGACGGACCCGAGCCACCACTGCCGGCTCAAGACGCCGCCTCGCGCAATGCTCCCGTCCTCGGCAGCCAGCGGCGTCGGGACGGAGCTTCCGATTCGCGCCGCGAGGTCAGGAAGAGAAAGCTCAGCAGCCCCGGAAGACCGGTCAGGAAGGCGACCAGGGTCCAAATCCACCGCGCCCGCGAAGTGAGCTCTCGGCGCCGCCCCAGCCAGCCGGCCAGGAGGGCCGAAGCCAGCGCCACCGCCAACGCCGCCGGCCACACCCCGGCCGGCAGACGGCGGTCGATCAGCTCCGCGGGCAACACGCGATTCGGGCGCCGCGGTGCCGCCGCCGACCAGGCGAGATCGTGGAAGGTGCGCAGAGCAGGAGAGACGACGAAGGCGAAGAAGCGGGTCTTGGCGCTCATGCCGACCCGCAACGGTCGCTCGGCGACCACCTGCCAGGGCCCGTCGAGCAGCACCTCTCCCACCACCTGGCGAGTCTCGGCGAAGCCGTGGTCACTGCGCCGACCGCTCAGGAATGCGACTCCCCAACCGTCGACCAGCTCGGCGACGTGGGCCCCGAAGAAGTTGTCGAGGGACGTCGGCAACGGCACCGCCGCCCGCGCCACCAAGGACTCGTCGTCTCGTCGCGGAGTGAACAGGTAGAGCTGTTGGTCGGTGAGCAGAGCCGTCACGCCGGCTTCGTGGGTCGGCCACGAGACCAGCTTCTCTCCGGCCGGGGCACGCCAGCGGGGCATCAGCTCGCCGCTGTCCGAATCGAGAGTCCGCAACTCCTGGGACGTGATCACGAAGGACCCGGCCACCACCGGCACCTCAGAGAAGGGTTCGAGATCCGTGGGCAGATCGCCCGGAGCGCCCGAAGCTCCGAGCCAGCCGGCGGCATCGCCGGTGCGGGCTTCGATGCCGGCAAACACCATGGCGTCGTGGCGAAAAGTCCAGAGCAGGCCGCGCTCACGGTCGATCAGGGGCGCAGGATCGCCCTGGAACATGAGCTGTCCCCGGACCGGACGGCGCAGGATCCGGGGCGCGACCCACTGCACGTCCGCCAGCTCGATCTGACGCGCCAGGAACTTCGCCTCGGCGCCCGCGGCCTCGGCGAGGCCGTGGGCAAAGCCCTCCTTCTCCGGCAGGGTGAGAACCCATGGGTAGCTGCCCTCGCCGTAGTAGTCGTTCCAACTGAACGTCGGGAGCCCCCGCAGTCCCGCCTGCTGAGTGATCACCACCATCGAGTAGACGAAGTTCGCGCTGATCAGCAGGAGGCCGAGAAAGGCATACTGCAAAGGCAATGCGGTGGCCACCAGGGCGACCGGGCTCTCGACATGGGTGCCGAGGTTGGGCTTGAAGGCCGACGAAACCACCACCAGAAGCCAAAACAGCACCAAGGCCATGGTCACGAAGGCCCAACCACCCACCGCCCCCGGGGCGAGGAAGAAGGCGGGCCAGCACAGCACCAGCGCGGCAGCACGACTTCGGCTCAGCAGCACAAACTGACCGCAGAGGAAAAAGGCCACCGCGACGCCGTAGAGAAACGGCGTCATCAACCAATGGCGGCCGTCGAGGCCCTGCGCCGAGCCGACATCGAGAAACAAGGTCGCCAGCGCCATCGGCAGCGCCAAGGCCAGCCCGAGGATCACCGTTCCGGCGATGGTCAGGGCCGCGAAGATACGGCGCGGCGACAGGGGCCGATGAACCAGGTAGGCCCACTGGTTGGGACGCCGATAGGGACCGATCTGAAGCATGCCGAAGACCAGCCCGGCAAGACCATAGAAGAACACCCCGACGATCAGCTTGGCGGTCGACGGCGAGAACAGATCGGTGAAGGTGGCGAGCAAACGGAGCGCCACCAGGTGAGAGATTCCAAACGCCAGGACCAGGGTGCGGAAGCGACTCAGCTCACTCAGGATCAAATGCCCCATGACGATCTCCTAGCCCTGCTCGAGGGACGCGTCCGGCGTCGAGTGGTTGCGCGTCAAGAAGGCGTTGACGGCGCGGTCGAAACCGAGCGGAAGGCGCAGCACGTCCTGCCCCCCCAGGCTGTGCAACAGCTCCGGGAAGTGTTCTTCGGCGTCGATCACGATGACCTGTTGCTGGCCATCGATCCGACGCGCCTGGAGAAGGCCCGGAATCACCGGCAGAGGTCCGAACGAAAAGGTCACGTTCCAGGCACTCACCCGCGCCAGAAAATCCTCCGGCGGCGAATGGCTGATCAATCGCCCGCGCTCGAGAATGATCAGATCCTCGGCGACGCGCTCGATCTCGTCCATCTGGTGAGAGCAATAGAGGACGGTGCGATCGGGCTCTTCGCCGACGAACAAGAGGGCTTCGAGAAAAGCCTGCTTGGCGACCACGTCGAGGCCGAGGGTGGGCTCGTCGAGAATCAACAGGTCGGGCTGCTGGGCGAGGGCCATGGCGAGGTTGACCCCGGCGCGCTCGCCGCGCGAGAGCTGGCGGACCTTCTGTTCCGGCAAGACGTGAAAATGGCCCAAAACCTCGCGATAGACGGCCTCGTCCCAGCGGCCGTAGAGCTGGCGATGCATCGCCTCGAGGCGCGCCACGCTCATCCAACCGGGCAGGGTGTGCTCTTCGTGCACCAGCCCGATGCGCCCGCGGACCGGCGGCGTCAAGCGCTGGCTGTCGAAGCCCAAGACCTGGCTGTCGCCGGCGCTCGGCCGCATCAGGCCGAGGAGAATGCGGAAGAGGGTGGACTTGCCGGCACCGTTGCTGCCCACCAGGGCGTGCACGCCACCGCGGGAGACCTCCAGGGAGAGGGCATCGAGGGCGACCTTGCGACCGAACCGCTTGGTCAGGTCGCGGGTTGCGAGGGCCCAGTCGCCGGAGGGGCCTGGACTTTCGGCAGGCTCGCCCGATGGCGCCGGCTTCGGCCGGTCGACGGAGCTTCGAGGGGTGGAAACTTCGATCATGGCTTCGGTTCCTTCGCAACGAGGGGCTCGAGCTCCGAGCTGAGTCGCGCCAGGATCTCCTGGGGCGAGTAGCCGAGAGCCACCACGGCGCTGACGAAGTGTTGAAGCGCTTCGTCGAGGCGCCGCCGCCGCTCGTCATCGCTCAAACGCTGCCGCGGCTCGCAGACGAACACACCGACCCCTTTGCGAGACTCGATCAGTCCCTCCGAAGTCAGCTCGGCATAGGCCTTGGCAACGGTGTTGGAGTTGATGGTGAGCTGCAGGGCGAGACCCCGCACGCTCGGCAGTCGAGTACCCGGAGAGAGCTCGCCGGTGGCGATCTTCATCCGCAGGCCGTCCACGATCTGGCGGAAGACCGGACGCGCGTCCCCGGTGACCACCTGAATCATGGTGAGAGCTTTCCCTGGACCGGTGTCGACAGGTGTACCATGCGTACTAGTACACTCGATACACGTTATTCTGTCAACCCCCAGCCCTCGACCGGCCCGGCGCGGTACCCTGACGGGGCCATGGCCTACCGCGGTTTCCTGCTCGACTCCACCTACCGCCTAGAGCGCGGACGGGCGGTGGTCCACCTTTACGGCAAGCTGAGCAGCGGCGAGCCCTTCCTGGTGCGCGACGACCGCGACCGCCCGGCCTTCTACATCGAAGCGGCGGAAGCGCCGCGCGCCGAGGCCCTGGGCATCGCCACCCAGCCCAGCGACCAGCGCACCCTCGCTGACCAGCCCACGGTACGCGTCGAGGTGCGCACGCCGCCGGACACTCCCGCCCTGCGCGATCGCTTGCTCGATGCCGGCATCGCCTGCTTCGAGGCCGACGTGCGATTCGCGGTGCGCTACCTGGTGCAGCGGGGTATCCGCGGCGAAGTCCTGATCGACGGCGACAGCCGCCTCGCGGCCGGGCTCGGTCGGGTCTTCGAGAATCCCGAGATCGCGCCGGCCCCCGTCGACGATGCCGCCTTGCCGCAGCTCGCGGTGCTGTCTTTCGACATCGAAACCGATCCGCGGGCCCGCCAGCTCCTCTCCGTCGCGCTCGAAGGCGCCGGCACCTCGGAAGTCTTGCTGTGGACGCCGGAGGGCATGGACTGCCCGCCGACGGCACGCCCCTTCGCCACCCAGAAGGCCCTACTCGAGGCCTTCGTCGAGCGCCTCACCGCCCTCGATCCGGACATCCTCACCGGCTGGAACATTCTCGAGTTCGACCTCCCGGTCCTCGCCCGCCTCGCCGAGGAGCACGGCGTCGAGCTCGCCCTCGGCCGCGGTGGCGCGCCCTTGCGCCTCCGCCCCCAGCGCGGCGGCGGCACCCAGGCGAGCCTCCCAGGTCGCCTGGTGCTCGACGGCATTCGCCTCCTGCGCGGCGCCTTCATCAAGATGGAGAGCTACGCCCTCGATGCCGTCGCCCGCGAGGTCCTGGGGGAAGGCAAGCTGCTCTCCGGCAAACACCGGGCGGACGAGATCTTGCGCCTCTTCCACCAGGACCGCGAGCACTTCGTGGCCTACAACGCCGTCGATGCGCGGCTGGTGCTCGACATTCTCGCCAAGCTGAAGCTCGTCGAGCTGTCCTGCCAGCGCAGCCTGCTGACCGGCCTCTCGCCGGATCGCGTCTCCGGCTCCATCGCCGCCTTCGACATGCTCTACCTTTCGGAGCTCAAGCGCCGCGCCGTCGTCGCCCCGACCGTCGCCCGGCCGCGCGGCACCGCCTTCGGCGAGGGCTCGGGCAGTCGCACCGAAGTCAACTACGGCGGCGCCGTGCTCGAGCCCGAGCCGGGCCTCTGGCCGCAGGTGCTGGTGCTCGACTTCAAGAGCCTGTATCCCAGCATCATCCGCACCTTCCAGATCGACCCCTTGGGCTACCACCGGGCAGACCCCGACGACAATCCCATCCGCGCCCCCAACGGCGCCCTCTTCCGTCGCCAGCCGGGCATTCTGCCGCAGCTTCTCGATCGCCTCTTCCCGCGCCGCGAAGCCGCCAAGGCGGCCGGCGACGAGGTCGCCAGCTTCGCCATCAAGATCCTGATGAACTCGTTCTACGGCGTCCTCGGCACCTCCGCCTGCCGCTTCTACTCGCCGCCCGTCGCCGGCGCCATCACCGCCTTCGGGCGCGACATCCTGCAGTGGTCGAAGGAGCGCATCGAGGACTACGGCTATCGCGTCCTCTACGGCGACACGGATAGCCTGTTCGTGGCTTCCGGCGCGGCCGACGCCGGCGCCGCCCGGGCCCTCGGAGGCGACCTCGTCGAGCGCCTCAACGGCGACCTGGCGGACCACATCGCTGACACCTGGAAGGTCGAAAGTCGCCTCGAGCTCGAGTTCGAACGCCTCTACCTCAAGCTCCTGCTGGCGCCGGTGCGTCACGGCACCGGCGGCGCCCGCAAGCGCTACGCCGGGCTGGTCGACGACCGCGACGGCCCGAAGGTCTCCTTCACCGGCCTCGAAGCGGTGCGCCGTGACTGGACCGACCTCGCCCGCGCCGTCCAACGTGAACTCTACGAGCGCCTGTTCTTCGAGCGACCGGTCGAGGAGTACCTCGAGCGCACCGTCGCCGAGCTGCGCGCCGGCCAGTTCGACGATCAGCTCGTCTACCGCAAAGCGCTGCGCAAGAAGCCCGAGGAGTACACCGCCACCACCCCGCCCCACGTCGCCGCCGCCCGCAAGCTACCGGGCAAGGCGCCGCGAGTGATCCGCTACCTGATCACTCCCAACGGCCCGGAGCCGGCCGAGCAGTGGGACGGCCCCCTCGACTACCAGCACTATGTCGACAAGCAGGTCCGCCCGGTGGCCGAGCCGGTGCTCGCCATCCTCGGCCTCGACTTCGCCAAGGTGATCGGCGACGATCGCCAACTGTCGTTGTTTTAACGGCTGGCCAGCCGCGTCGGGGAGGCCATTGCCGGAACCGAGTCGAAAACACACCGTTCCAGCTCACCCCAACGCCGGCTTCGGCGTAGCGAAGCGAAGCCGGGAGAGGCCTGCAGGAAAGGCAGCTCTCCGATGCCACCGTCGCGGCATCCCGCCAGCAGAAGGTCGAAACCCTGGTCCTCATGGCCCAGCCACCAGTGGGTCAGGCCGCGGCGAAGCTGGTTCTCGGCCGCCACCGGATTCGGCGTTTCGGAAGCGAGGCGCAGCCGCTCGTACTCCGTCAGCGAGGCCACGGCTTCGGGCGGATGTCCCCAGAGCTTCAAGAACTCGTTGACGCTCGCCAAAGCCGCTTGCTCTCTGTCGGAAGCGGCGTAGGACCGGATGATGGCGTGCCAGCCGATGGGGTCCCGCGGCTCGAGCTCGAGGGTCTCGCGCCCCCAGCGAATCGCCTCTTCGTAGCTACCCCCGTAGGTCGCCAAAAGGGCGGCCGAGCCTAGAATTCGAGGCGACCGCGGCGAAATCTCCTGCACTGAGAGCATGACCGCGGCGCTTTCTTCGTGACGCCCCATCGCCGTCAAGATGCCGGCCCGCAGCACCAGGCTTTCGACCCGATCCGGCACCTGAAGCAGAACTCGGTCGACCTGCTCGAGAGCGAGATCGAAGCGCCGAGCCCGATAGAAGTTGAAGCTCGAGGCCATCACCAGCGACTCGATCGCATCCGGCGCCAGAGCCAAGCCGCGAGCAAGGGCCTCCGTTGCCGCTGCGGTCTCGCCGAGCAGGAACAGCACCTCGGCCCGGGCGAGATGGCCGGGAGCGAAGTCGGGCGCCGCCTGCGCCACTCGGTCGAGATTGTCCCGCGAGCGCTCCAAAAGCTCCTGATTGGGGTAGATCTCGATCCCCAGCTCGCGGTGACGGTCCAGGTGGTAGAGGCCGGAGTCGTAGGCTTCCTGCAGCACCGGCGACAGCGCCGGTGCTGCGGACTCGACGGCCTGGCGATCGTGGCCGATGGCACGGAAGCCAGCCAGTCCCGCCACCGCCAGCAGCAGCGCGCCAGCCGCCACCCCGACGCGCTTACCGAACCAGCCCCGCCCCGCCCTCGGCGCGACCTCCTCCACCGGCGGGATCAGTCGATAGCCGTAGCGCGGCAAGGTTTCGATGTAGCGCGGCGCGCTGGCGCGATCATCGAGCGCATTGCGGAGCTGGTGAACCAGAAAGTGGATGCCCTTCTCGTGATCTACGAAAGCCTCCGCTCCCCACACCCGCTCTTTGATTTCCTCTCGCGTGGCGGTCTGTCCGTCGCTCTCGGCGAGGGTGACCAGCAGCTCGAAGGCCTTGGGTGGAATGGAAAGCACAACGCCCTCCCGAGTACAGCCGGGAGGGCGGCGCGAAATCCGCAGATCACCGATGGTGAGGTCTTTCTGCGAAGCGGTTTTCGTCGTCATCTCTGGCCGAGAGCTCGTTCGAAGAGCTCTCGGAGCAAGAAGTATATACGCAAAGGCGCAGACCCCCTAGCGAGACAACGATGGCGGAACTGCTCAAGCCCTCACTATGGGGGAGTCTCATCGAGCTTGACCTGATCCTTGGAACCGGCGGTCCGCTCGACTTCCGCCTTCATCGCCTTATTGAAGGAGTCGACGAGCTTGAGGAAAATCTCCTTCGGTGTCGGAAGATCGACGATGGGAAAGACGTGGGTCGTGGTTACCGTGAATAAAGCTCCGAGACCAGGCCCGACCCCGCCATCGCCGCCCTTTCCTTTCGGTTCATCATTGACGACATACTTTCCATCTTCGACATTGATCACCGAGGCTTCCAAGCCTCCTCCCGCGACACCGAAATCTGCATCCACCTCGAGAGAGATACCTCTCAAATCTTGTACCGTTTCATGATCTGTCGCTTCGGCGGCAACCCCATACCCGAACCCCATTCCCCCACCCGGTCCAAACGTCGACACAAAAGCGAGTACGCCGTCGCTATCGATGAAGAATCCCGCTTCCGCCTTCCCCCCAGCAATTGCTGCAAACCAGGCATTAAAAATGGCTCCAAAGGTCCTCATCCCTGTCGGATCGGTCAGCGATACCGGATTGCCGCGCACGTAGGCGTAGCGGTTCCAGCTCTGGGGCAGCGTGGGCGTCCCGAGCACTGGATCGACGCTCAGGAACCTGCCATTCCAGGGCGAGTAGTAGCGTGCGTGCATGTAGTCGAGGTCGTCGCGGTCATCGCTCGCGAAGTCCCGCTCGTGGCCGGTGAAGCGCAGTTGCTCGGGGCTCGCTTCGGTGGTCTCGCTCCAGGCGATCTCGCCGAAGGGCCAGTGCTTCGAGCTGGTGACGCGCTGTCCCTGCTCGTCGGTCACGACGCGGGTCGAGGCGAGGTGGTCGAGGTGGAAGTGATGGGTCGTCTCGCCACCCCCCGGGGTGGGCTTGACGACCGCCACCGGCCCCTCGGCGCGATGCACGTAGTCCTGATCCCAAACCCAGGCATCGCCCTCCAAACGCAGCCGCCGGAGCACCCGATGGTCGAGGCCGCGCAGGGTCCACTCTTCCTCGTCTCCGGAGAGGACCGCGACCCGTTCGTCGTCGGCCGTGTAGAGCATCTTGCGGTCGACGCCGGTGCCGCTCTCACGCACCAGCTTGCTGAGCGGATCCCACAGGTACTGGTGGCGCCAGGTCGTGAGGTTGCCGGCCTGGTCGTAGGTCGCCGCCTGCATCCGATTGCTGGCGGGATCGACGGCCAAGAAACCTGGCGCGCCGTTGCCGGTGACCGCCGTGCGATTGCCGAAGATGTCGTAGAAGTAGCTCCGGGAGTCCAGGGCTCCTTGCCCTTCCTCGACCTCGATCGTGGCCTGATCGAGACGACCGACGCCATCGTAGAAAAAGGAGTCCGAACCGACCTGGAAAAGGTTGCGAGCCCCGTCGTAGTGCATCGCGCCGCTCGACCAATCGCCGCGCGGCCCCCCGATACCCGTCGTGCTCAGGGAGCCCGGCAAGGCCAGGCCGCCGAGATCGAGCCGATAGAGGGTTTGTCGATCCGTCACGCCGTTGGCGTGCTGAATCTGTGACCAAAGGCCGTTGGGGTGATACGAGACGCCTCCAACGAATCCCGGAATGGCGGTCAACCAGCCTTCATCGTAGAGCCGGTCCACCGTCCGGGCGGGACTCGCCTGGCCACAGCCAGCGGGATAGAGGCAGAGGGGATAGTCCTCCGACACGATCTGGCCGAGGGCGTTGTAACGGAAGGACTGATCGAAAACTCGACCGCTGGAAGACCGCACTTCACGACCGGCGATGCGAGGCGAGTCCTGCTCATAAAACAGGGTCTCGGTGACGGTGACCGGCTCCTCGAGCACGCCGACCTCGAGGGGCGTGCCGACGGGCAGGCGATTCAGGCGCTTGGTCTGTACCAGTCGTCCGATGCCTCCCTGGCCGAAGGCAGCATCGCGGCCGTAGAAATACTCCTTCAATCGCTCACCCTGGTTGAGGACCTGGGTCCGCCGACCGGCTCGGTCATAGCGGTACTGCAAGTCGAAGGACCAAGGCGGTTGCGGCCCGCTCCAGGCGACGAAACGCCGCTCCAGCGGATTGCCCTGGGAGTCGTACTGGCGCGTAATACAGCTTTCGAGCGCCGGCGCCGAAGCCTGCCCCAACTCCGGATGGCACTCGAGCTTCAGAAAGCCACGATGGTCATAGTCGAAGGTGCGCCGCTGGAAAACGCCGGAAGCGGTCGCTCCGACCTGCACCCAGCGCAGCCGCTCTTCGTTGTCGTACTTGTAGAAGGTCGGTTCGCGCGTACCGGAGCTGAGCTCCTCGACCTTGTAGAGCCGCCCTTGACGATCGAGCCACTGCCACCGGCTGGTCGGCACCATGGCACCGGCGCCCCGCTTGACCCTCTGCGTCGTCTTCGTCAGCCAATCGCCGAAGAGCTCGATCTCGGTGGCGTAGTTCTCGCCGTCCGGTGGCTCGATCCAGCGCGCCCTGCCGAGGGGGTCGTACTCCAGGTAGCTGGTCTGCGGAGGATTCGAGCTGGCGGCACCGACGACCTCCGAATCGCTCTGCTTCCAGCCGTTGGCGAGATAGCGGTGCTCGCTGCGCTGGCGACCGCCGGGAGTGCTGCGCTCGCGGCTTTCCAGGCGCCCGAAGGCATCGTAAGTGTAAAGCTCGTCGAACAGCACCGCGCCGCCGGATTTTCTCTCGACGGTGGTCTCGAAAGGAGCCGTGGTGGACTGATAGGTCACCACCGTCGCCGCCTCGCCGGGCGGCTCGAGGCGGGTCAAACGGCCCTGATCGTCGTAGGCATAGGACGTCGCGAGGCCGGCCGCATCCCAGGTGGCGATGGGCAATCGAGTGTCCGCATCGAGGGAGGCCCTCTCCGTGATCAGCACCTCGTTCTCCGCCGGGTCGAGGAAAGCCGACGTCCGCTCGATGGTGTCGCTCTCAAACAGGTACTGGTGCCGCAGGCGGTACTCCCAACCCGCCGGAGGCGCCTGGTCGAGCCGGACTGCGCTCGAGTCGTTGCCATCGCCGCCGTAGAAATACTCCGAGAGAAGCCAGCCCTTTTCGTCCCGAGTGCGCAGCGTGACGAGATCACCGGGCCCCTGATGCTGGCAACCGGGCCCGGAGCAGCCGTTGCCGCTTTCCAGGCGCCGAGTCCCGCGCAAGAAACCGGCGCTGTCGAAGTCATAGAGGGTCACGGTGGTGCCGACGCCGCTTTCGGTGATCGCCTCACGGTCATAGGTGCCCAACGGCCAGCCCTCACCGGGCCCCGGAAGAGCGAAGGCTCCGAGACCGGTGCACTCCGGAGCCGTCGCTGGATAGACGCCACGCTCGGGGTTGTAGCGCCGCTCGATCACCTTGTGATTGCCGCCGTTGACCGGGCCTTGATCGGGGAAGTTGCCCCCCAGCACCTCGCGGCGGAAGTTGCCGAAGCCGTCGAAACAGCTGCGATCGACCCGGTGATAGATCGTCTCGCCCTGGTGCTGCGCATCCTCGTAGACCGTCGCCTCGCCCACGACCCGATGATTGACCGGCGTGCAGAGATCACCCGCCGGATCACAACCCGGGAAGCTGCGCTCGTAGCGCACATAGTTGCTGCGCAGCGGAGCGCAGCCGGCGCGCAAGTCTGGGTCGTCGTGGTCGCACTCCCAGAGGCGGCTCTGCAGCTTGTAAAGGGTTTGATCCGGGCCCAACCGCACCCCTTCACTCTCATCGCCGTGGTAGGGCAAGCCATAGTCACCGGGATCCCCCAAGGGGCCGGCCGGCGCGCCCGAGTAGACGGAGAAAAAGTGCTCGGCGTGGGAGAACTTCTCGTCGCCGTCACGATCCTCACCGATCGAATGCACCACCACCGTCGTCACTTCCGAGGGCTTTTCCGTACAGTTGGGATTGAAGTTCATCGGCAGCAGCTCTTCGGGAAGCCGCTGATCGTACTGCCAGACCCCATAGGACTGCTCCGACTCGCGACCATCGCTGGACTCGAAGAGGGTCCGCTTCACCACCCCGACCTTGGAATTGATCATGAACTCCCGTTCCGGCCCCGATCCGGGAGCCGGATCACAGACGAACACCGGGTTCTTGTAGCGGAGATCGTACTCCCACTCGATCCGTCCTCCGGTGGGCAAATCGGCCTTTCTCAACAATCCCGCCTCGTTCGAGCAGCGGCTCGCCGAAGGAGCCATGGCCTGATACTCGAAGGCATAACTGGCGCCGTCCGGCAGCACCAGGGAGCGGAGGCGAGGCAACTCATAGAGGGTCACGATCTGCTGCTCGTCCTGGCTGCAGCCCGGCAGCATCTCCGCCTGGTCATAGTTCAACGTGAAGGTCGAGACCCGATTGCCGACGGAGGCCAGCCGAAGCTCCCGAACCCGCGCCCTGAAGTCCGCGGTCGGCAACCAGAGATCGACTTCGTGCCGGCGACCGTCGGTGTCCTGAATCACCCAACGGTCCGGGCTCGGGTAGGTCACGGTGACGACGTTCTGGCGTACCGAGCCGACTTTGTAGGCATCCTTGATCTTGTAGAGACGAAACGAACCGTCCGGCGCCTCGTCGAAGACCATCGTGCGGCCGTCGGGATAGTTGATGGCGTAGCGGGTATCGGTCAGCTTGCGCAACCGCAGGTAGGTCCCGTCCGTCGAGTAGCAGGCGGTCTCCGCACAGTCCGTGCTCTCCGTCCCACCGACACCCGAGTGCAGCTCACCCAGGAACAAGTGCTCCGCCCCGGATGAATCGATATACATCCAGTTCCCGGAGTCAAGATTGCCAGCAACCCAAGGCGGCAGCAACTCTCCGAGACTCAAACGCCAGCCGAGGCCGGCGTTGGACTGCCAGGCCGGGGCGACCACCGTCGAGCAGGCGTTGACCCCCTGGTCCCGCTTGTGGCCGCTCCAGGTCCACGGCGGCAGGTTGACGGCACACTGCTGGTCGTAGCTGTAGTCCCAGATTCCGCTGTTGTAGACCAGGGCGAAGCGATAGGTGAAGCCACCCCCAACCTGATACTCGGGCCCCAAGGGCAAGGTCACCGTGAGGTTGCCGTTGAACAGGCTCACCTGATCAATCTCGCCGATTTCATAAACATTATCCGGCGTGAATCCCCTCTCCGTACTGGGATCTGGTACGTGCGCCAACAACGCGACCGGAAACACCAGGAAAATGCAGGTCAGTATCTTCTTCATGTTCTTTTTCCTTTCGATCCGATCAGTTCTGCAAGATGTAGTAGATCGCGGACGCCGACCCGCCGAAGGGGTCCGAGATGGTGTAGGTGAACTGATCCCGACCTCCGATCAAGCCGCCGGCCGGTCCCTGATAGAAGAAGCGATCGCCCTCGACGACGAGCGAGCCCTGTTCCGGCTGCGTGAAGGACTCGATGGAGATCGGATGACCGTCCGGATCGAGGTCGTTGGCCAGCGGCCGATAAGTGTTCTCGGCTCCCGGCACGTAGACGCCGCGATCGTCGCGCGCAATGGGGGGTTGGTTCGGCCCGGTAATGTCGATGGTGACGATGGCCGACGCTTGGTTGCCCACCGCGTCCCGCACCGTGTAGGCGAAGGTGTCTTGGCCCGAGACTCCCGGCGGTGGCACATAGGTGATCTCTCCGTTCGCCGTGACCACCGTGTAGCCCAGCACCGGATCGCCGACGCCGACGATGGTCAACGCACCACCCGTCGGAACGTCTTCGTCATTGGCGAGCACCGGCACCGTCACCGGGAAGTCCTGCGGTGTCGCCGCCGCATCGTCGCGTGCGATCGGCCGGCCGTCCTGCACTTCGACGATCACCCGCCCGAGGCGGAGAGAGCTCGCATCGGCGCCGTTCTGAATCGCATAGGTGAAATGGTCGATGCCGACGAAGCCGAGGGGAGCTTGGTAGACCATGCCGCCCTGACTGGTGACTTTGGCGATCTCGCCATGCACCGGAGGCCCGAAGCGCAGCGAATAGACCGGACTGCTGCCGCTGCGGTCGACCAGGTCGTTGTCGAGGAGATCTCCCCAACCGAGCGCCAAGCGTTCACCCTCGTGGACGGCGAAGAGGTCGTGGACCACCACCGGATCCGACGCCATCAGGACGGGCTCGACCACTCGCAACGCGAGCTCAGGCTGGTGCGTCGATGCAACGCTGCCGGCCCCGTGAACCTGGTAGGTGAAGTTGTCCCGCACCACGCCACCGGACGCCCAGGGCGGAATCGCCGCCAGGTCGGTTTCGTAGATGACCACTCCTTCGTAGCCCGGCGGTGCCGGCCCACTCGCCGGGTCATGGCCGGGGGTCAGCAGAGTGATCTCGCCGCCGGCCTGCTGGGCTCCCGGAGTGATCGGAAAACCGAACACCAGGTCACGCCCCTGGTCGTTGAGCAGGAGATCCGAGAAAAGCAGAGGAGCCCGCGTCACGCCGGCCGCGTCGGGCTTGAGCGGCAGCGAGAATTCATCCGGCCGGGAGGCAGTCGCGGGTACCACGCTCGAAGCGACCACGTCGACCACGACCTCGGCGGAGGCGAAGCTCTCCCCGCCCCCCCGGATCGAGTACCAGAACGAATCCGGGCCGCTATACCCAGGATCCGGGACGTAACGCAGCCGGTCCGGGGCGCAGCAGAAGTCGAGACGGCCATGCTGCGGCTGCCGGAAGTGCAGCGTGACCGCTTCGAGCACACCCAAGTCGTTGGCGAAGAGATCGTCCTGGTAAGAGATTTCGAGCACTTGACCGAACTCGGCCTGCAAAAAATCGGGCTCTGCCTGGGCCGGTAGCCGGGGAACGATGAACAGCTCCACGGTGGCCCAGTCCGAGTAGTGCTGGCCATCGGTGATGCGATAACGGAAGACGTCGGGACTGCCGGTGAGAACCGTCGAAGGATGTGATCTGAAGACGAAGCCATCCTCGACTTGGTCCAGCTCGTTGGAGCCCTGGAGGCTGACAAGCTCCCAATCGTGGAAAGTGATGCGGTCCCCCTGGGGATCGACGTCGTTGTCCAGGAGCTGCTCATAGGGGATGAAGAGCCTCTGCCCCTGGGCGACGGAGAACTCATCGTCGACGGCGATCGGTGCCTGCCCCACCGGCAACGCCGGCGTCATCGCCGAGAGGATCGGAGATGACACACAGCCGTCCGCGTAGCAGACATCGATGCGGTAGAAGTACTCCTCTCCGGCTTCGAGATCCGTGTGGTCCCAGTAGAGGACGTTGCCACCGACCACCGGGTCCAGCGTGACCAGGGGCCCGAGACCCCCGCTATCCATGCCGCCATAAATCTCGTAGCGCAGCTCGTCCTGGACATCGAACCACAGCAGGCGAATCGCGGTCGGCCCAAGGGCCGTCGCCGTGGGATTCCCCGGGGCCGATTTGGTGAAGGTCAGCTCGAGGGAAGCGGTCACCGCTCGGCTCGGGTCGGCGAGCTGGAAGATCTCGAACTCGAGCTCTACCGAGGGCTGCACCTCGGTCAGATCGAGATCGTAGACCCAGGTGCAGGGCGAAGGTCCCGGCACCAGCGTCCCCAGGGCGGGGCTGGGAGGCGACGTGAAGCGGCAGCCCAATGGGTCGCCATCGACATCCGAAGCCACCGACAAGAGATCGATGAAGAGTGGCAGATCATCCGCCGTCAAGCCGGGAACGACGAAGTTCTCGGCCTCCGGCGGCTGGTCCCCCAGCGAGGGAATCCCGCCGATCAAGAGAGCAAATACGAGGAGTAGGACGGTTTTTCGCTGCAACAAGAGAGACCTCCGGTCGAAGTTCGCGGCGTACGAAGCTGCCGACGAAAATCGCCGAAAGTCCTGCAGCGGATCAACTTAGGTCTCCTTAGACCGACCTTAGAAAGTCCTCGCAGCCTGCGAGGACTCGACGAGCGCCTGCTCTTCGAGCGACCGATCGAGGAGTTCGTCTACCGCATCGTCTCCGAGCAATCCGGTGAGAAGGCCGAGCTAGCAGACCGCGACCTCGCTGGAAAGAGGTAACGGCTCGTGGTGGCACGAGGCCTATGTTCGGTATGCTGGGATAAGAATCTTCTTCAATGTTTCGCGCCGAAAGGAAGGACCCTCAGCGCCGATCGAGGTTCAGCGCGCTTCAGGGATGACTTCATGACGACATCGTCCACTCAACCACCCAGAGTCTTCATCAGCTACGCCCACGGTCCGACTCAGCACATGGAGCGCGTGAAGGATCTGGCCAAGCGGCTCCGCGATAGAGGAGTCGATGCCGAGATCGACCAGTACTACATCTCTCCTGTCGTGCGCTGGCCCGAATGGTGCGCGAGAATGATCAGACGGGCGGACTTCACTCTCCTCCTCTTCGACTCCACCTACTCCCGGCGATTCGAAGGGGACGACGTCGATGGGCAGGAGGTGGTCCGCGAAGGACGGGGAGTGCGTTGGGAAGCCGCCCTGATCAAACAGATCCTCTACGACTCGCCAAGCCAGAATCTGAAGCTCATCCCGACGGTCTTCGATCGCGCCGACATCGGGTTGATACCAGCCGAGATCCGAGGATTCACCACCTTCGATCTCAGCCAAGGAGAAGAATTCGATCGGTTGCTTCTTCACCTCTACGGCCGCCAAGCGGTGGAAAAGCCACCGCTCGGCAATCCGCCCGAGTTCTCTCTTCGATCTCAGAGCGTTCCAGAAGCAACCGAGAGTCAAAAGCCAGCGCCGCTTCACAACCTGCCCGCGGAGGAGCCCCTGGTCGGCCGCGGGGGCGACATCGAGCGGGTCGAGAAGGCGCTGGGCGGCCATCGTCTGGTGACCCTGGCCGCCTTCGCCGGCCTCGGCAAGACCTCCCTGGCCCTCGAGGTCGCCCGGCGCCAGATCGGCGCCTTTGCGGACGGCGTATGGCTCGTCTCCCTGGCGCCGGTGGTGGAGGCGGCGCTGGTGCCGCAGGCGGTGGCGAAGACCCTGTCGATTCGCGAACAGGCGGAGAAGCCGCCAACCCGCGCGCTGGCCGAACAGCTACGCAAGAAGCGGCTACTGATCGTCCTCGACAACTGCGAGCACCTGATCTCGGCCTGCGCCGAGTTGCTGCGCTACCTCCTCGACGAGTGCCCGGATGTCAAGTTTCTCGCCACCAGCCGAGAGCCTCTGAACTTGGGAAAACGCGAAGTGATGCTGGGACTGGCACCGCTCGAAGTGCCTCGCCACAGCGGGCTGCCGCCGCAGGAGCTGATTCGCGTTCCGGCGGTTCAGCTCTTCGTCGATCGCGTTCAGCGGAGCGACGAGGCCTTCCGGCTGAACCCCTCGAACGCGAGCGCGGTGGCGCGCATCTGCCGCCGTCTGGAGGGCATCCCCCTCGCCCTCGAGCTGGCCGCCGCACGAGTTTCGCCGCTCGCCGTCGAGCGGGTGGCCGATCGCCTCGATGATCCGAGCTTCCTGCGGCAGAGCCCACAGGCCGCAGAGAACCCCCACCATGTCACCCTCGACGCCACCCTCGACTGGAGCCACGACCTGCTCGCACCGGCAGCGAAGCGACTGTTCCGGCGGATCGCGGCCTTCCGCGGCTCCTTCAGCTTCGAGGCCGCGGAAGCGATCTGCGGAGACCATCCGCCGACCGGCGAGGGACTCGACGACATCCTCGAACCCTTCGAGGATCTGGTCCTCAAGTCCCTCCTGGAGAAGGACGGTAACGAGCGTTTCCACTTCCTGGAGATCGTCCGTCAGTATGCCGAGCGCCGACTCCGAGATGCCGATGAGGAGCCACTGGTGCAGGCCCGCCATGCGACCTACTTTCTCGACATTGCGGAAGCGGCCAACCAAGAGATGCTCGCCACCGGCCAGAAAGAGCGCCTCCAGCTCCTCGACCAAGAGCACCCGAACCTCCGCGCTGCTCTGCGCGCTGCCGGCGACCGCGAGACGGCTTACCGCCTCGGCATCGCGATGTGGCGCTTCTGGGAGATGCGCGGCTTCTTCCACGAGGGGAGAGGCCGGCTGACCCGGCTGGTGCCGGAGGAGACGCGAACCGATCCCGAGGCCCTGCAGGCGGACGACCGGGTGGAGGACGAGCTGCACTCTTCGGTGCTCAGCGGACTCGGGCTGCTGGCCTATCGCCAGGGAGACGTCGTCGAAGCGAGCCGCTGTTTTCGCCGGGTCCTCGGTTTCGAGCGGCGCCTCGGTAAACCGGACCGGCTGGCCAATGCCCTCGGCGACGTCGGTCTCCTGTCCATGCACCGGGACCCGGACAAGGCGATGGGATATTTCCGCGAGGGCCTCCATCTGGCAGAAGAAGCCAAGGATGACCGCCTGCTGGCGGTGGCCTACAACAACCTCGGCAAGACCGAGCTGTACCGCAAACGCTTCCCCGAGGCTCGCACCCTGCTGAGAGACAGCGTCGCCGGCTTCGAGGCCGCAGGCAACCTCTGGGAAAGCGGCTTCCCCCTGATCGGGCTGGGCAATCTCGCCCTCGAAGAGAACCAGGCGGAAGAGGCAAAGGTCTATTTCGAGAAGGCCCGAGAGCGGCGCCTGCTGGTGGGTGACCGCCGCAACGTCGCCAACAGCTTGCTGGGCATCGCTCGAGCTCATCTCATGACCCGCGACCTGGTCGCCAGCCGCGACACCCTGCGCGAGTCGATTCGGCTCTACGACGAAGTCGATGACCAGGCCTCGATTCTCCGCTGCTGGGAAATCGCCGCCGAGATCGCCGCCCTGGCCGGCGACGGCCCAGCCGCTGCCCGTCTTTCGGCCTTCGCCGAGCGTCGCCGAGAGGCGATGGAAATCTCGCAGCGACCCACCGACAAAGACACCATGGAGACTCGATTGAAGGGAGCCCGAGACCAGATCGGCGACCGCGCGTGGAGCGCCGCCCGGAACGAGGTGGTGGACTGGCAGCGCCGCAACGCGGTCGAGGCGGTTCGCGCCATCACCATCGCCGATGGCGCCGCCGGCCAATGAGCCGCGTCCTGCTGGTGGGCTACGGCACCCTCCTCGACCAGGCCTCCCTCGGCGACACCATCGGCGCGGACCGCGCCGGTACCAAGGTCGCCCGACCGATCGTGGTGCACGACTACCGCCGGCTGTTCAACCTGCGACCCGACCACTACGAAGCGAGCTGTGAGCTCGGCAAGGAAGGCATCGAGGCTGGCGCGATGAATGTCGAGCCGGCAGAGGGGCACCACTTCAACGCCCTGGCCTTCGAGGTCGATGCCGAAGAACTCGACCGCCTCGATCACCGCGAACGCTACTACCAGCGGCGGGTTGAGGCACTGTTCGACTTCGTAACGGGAGAATCGATCGGCGAAGGCAGCCTGTACTCGGCACCGCCCTCGGCGCAGTGGATCGAGCCGGATCCGACCCGCCTGCTGCCGCGCTGGCTCGATGTCGAGCTGGGTCGCCGCGGCGCCTACCGAATCGGTCGGACCTTCGGCGAAGACTTCGACCGGACGACCTTCCTGGCGGACGGTGTCACGCCGCTGGCGACGGCCTACGGCGAGTCTTGGGAGGAGCGCACCCAGCGACTGCTGGCGGAGCTGGCCGCTGAGTAATCCTCTGCCCTAGCCCTCGTCCTCCACGGGCCACATGCGCATCACCCCTTCTTGCGCCACCACCGCCACCAGGGCACCGTCCTGGCGGTAGATCTTGCCGCGGGAGATGCCGCGGCCACCGGAGGCGCTAGGGCTTTCGATCGAGTAGAGCAACCACTCGTCGAGGCGGAAGGAGCGCTGGAACCACAGGGCGTGGTCGAGGCTGGCGAGCTGCAGGCGAGGGTCGAAGACGGAGGTACCGTGGGGCCGGGTGGCGGTGCCGATCAGGTAGTAGTCGGAAACATAAGCCAGCATGGAGCGATGCAGGGCGTCGTCGTCGGGCATGGCGCCGGTGGTCTTGAACCAGATTCTGGCCCGCGGCTCGCGCGGCTCCGGGTCGATGAACTGCGGCAGCTGCACCGGCCGGAACTCGAAGGGCCGATCGTGCAGCAGGTAGCGCGGCAGCTTGAAATCCGAGATCCGGTCGACCAGCTCCTTCTTGTACTCGTTGACGTCGCGCACCTTCTCCGGCGGCGGCACCTGGGGCATCGCCGACTGGTGCTCGAGGCCGTCCTCCGGCACCTGGAAGGAGGCCGCCATGTTGAGGATCGGCCGACCGTGCTGCACCGCCACCACCCGGCGGCTGGTGAAGCTGCGGCCATCGCGCTGACGATCGACCTCGTAGATGATCGGCGATTCCTGGTCGCCCTTGCGCAGGAAATAGGCGTGCAGCGAGTGGACGACGCGGTCCTCCACCGTGTTGCTGGCCGCCGCCAGGGCCTGGCCGAGCACCTGACCACCGAACACCCGATTGGTGCCGATGTCGCGGCTCTGCCCCCGGAAGAGGTTGGTGTCGAGCCGTTCGAGGGTGAGGAGCTGGATGAGGTCTTCGAGAATCGCGCTCATGGGAGAGGGATCCTATCCCGAACCCGCCGTCAGCGAGCGCCCTTTCGGCCCTATTCGCCGGGCCTTTCCACCGCTGGCCAACGCGGCCACCAGAGGGGTACTCGGCGGCGATAACGCTCGTACTCGGATCCGAAGCGCTCGGCGAGATCGCGCTCCTCGAAGGGCCGCACCAGGAAGTGCCAGACCGGCGCCCCGGCGAGGGCATAGACCAAGACACTCCAGGAGCCCAAAGCCAGCGCCACCGCCACGCCCTGCGCCAGCCCCGCCACCACCATCGGGTTGCGCAGCCAGCGGTAGGGTCCGGCCACCACCAGGCGCGCCGGTGCCAGCGGCGGCAGCGGCGTGCCGCGACCGCGGCGCGACATGGTGTAGCCACTCCACAGGCCGAGAGATCCGGCGAGGGCAAAGAGGCCCCAGGGCCAGCCCGGCGGCCCCGGCAGCGCGAATCGCGGCAGGCCGGAGGAGGATTCGAGGCGCACGATCAACCAGGGACAAAGGGCCAGAAAGAAGCCCCAGAAGAGGAACGTCTGAAGCGCCGTCCAGGCCAGGTGAACCGCGGCGGGCCGCTCCGGAGCGGGTCGAAAGGCCAGCCGCCAGAGGGGCTTCACTCGCCCCTCGCCAACCACAGCGTGATCAGCGCCGCCGGCACCATCAGCAGGGGCGCCGCCACGGCGTGCCCGGTGAGCGCCGTCAGAGCGAGGCAGTAGGAGGCGGCGTAGACCATCGCGCCGGCGAGCAGCCACAGAACCGGGCGCCGCCACGGCCGCCTTCGGGCCACGCCCCAGGCCCCGAACAGGCAGGCCGCCACGCACATCAAATCCGCCGGCCCGAAGGCGCCGAGGGCACTCCAGGGCGCCGCCGGGTCGCGGAACGGCTGCCGCCACTCGGGGAGGCTCCACATCAAGATCCACCAGGCGGCGATTCCCAGCCCCTGCAGAATGAGATACGGCACCGCCCAGGAGCGAGCGGCAGACCGCTCTGCCGCGATCTCGTCGCCGGCACCTTCGAGCTGAGCCGTCGGCTTCACTGCGAGATGAGAGAGCCCGTCACTCTCCGGCCGGCAGGCCGAGCAGCTCGCGGACCTTGGGCTCGAGCCGGGTCAGGCCCGAGTCGAGGCCCTTTTCGAGCGCCGCCTCGGGAGCTTCGCCATCGAGCCAGAATGCCTTGAGGGCGAAGAGGGCACCAATGCGATTGCCGCTCCCGCAATGCAGCAGGGCCGGTTTCTGGACCTCTTCGAGAATCTCCGCCAGGGCCTCGACGTTGTCGCGGGTCAGGCCGGCGGCACCGGCGATCGGCAGCTCGACGTAGGACAGACCGAACGCTTCGACCTCCGCCTGGCGCGCTCCGGGCTCGCCCTCGGTGCGCAGATTGATAACCGTCTGGAAGCCCGCCTCCTGGGCCGCCGCGAGCTGGTCCGCCGTCGGCTGACCGCCGGACACCACGCCATCGGCCGGCTGGCGGGCGTTGGGCACCAGCCCCTGCCAGTCGACGGACTCGTCTACCGCGGTGGCGCTGCCGGAGCCGGCGCCAGCCGCCGAGCTCTGGCAGCCGCCGGCGATCAGAAGGAGGATCGAAGCCGCCATCAGCAGCCCCGGAAGGAAACGCGATCGAGGGGTCGAGATCTCCATGGCACAATCCTGCCACAGACCGCATCGGAGCGAGCCGATCGACGCCGTCTCTCAACCCTCGATGGCTCTCGCTCCGGATGTTGTGAAGGGAGGAACGATGAGATTTGCCGCTGCCCTGATCCTGTCCCTCGGCCTGATGCTCTCCATCACCGCCCTCGCCAACGAAGAGGCGACCAGCGCCGAGCTCACCACCATCGCCCTGCGCAGCCACGCCACCGAAGCGATGGTGGCCTTCTACAGCCAGGCCTTCGGCTTCGAGTTTCGCGAGGTCGACACCTTCGGTATCCGGTCCCAGTTCGGCACCCTCGGCAGCTTCACCCTCAAGCTGGTCCCCCTGCGCGAGAACGAAGACTTCGTCAGCTACCCCTCACACCAGCTCGGCTTCGCCGTCGCCGATGTCCGCGCCGTCATCGCGTTGGCGGAAAAGCACGGCGGCCGCCAGGAGGGTGAGGTGATGACGGACGGCGACCAGGTCCACGGCGCCATCCGCGACCCCGACGGCAACACCGTCGAGCTCTACCAGCAGTAAATCGACCTAACCCCCACTGCGCGGCAGCTCGAGGCGCAGGCCGTCGGTGAATTCCCCGGCTCGTACCTCCACCTCGACAGTTACCGTCTGATAGCCGAACTTGAGGGCCTCGAGACGATAGCGCCCGGCGGCGACCCCCTGCAGGACGAAGCGACCGTCACTATCGGTGCTGCCGGCGGGCCCCTGCCAACCCGGCTCGAGCTCGAGGTCGAGGGGCTGAAAGCGCAGGGCGACATCGGCCAGGCTCTCGCCGGAGCCGGAGGCCAGCACCTCCCCGGCGAGGGAGCCGCTGCCGAGATCCACCTCGAGCCGCTTGTCGGCGGTCATCGCCACCAGCTTCGCCGTCTGGGCGCCGCCTCGGGGAGCCGCCACCTCGAGGCGATAGAGCCCCGGATCGATACCGCTGATCTCGAAATCGCCGCCGGAGCGCGACTCCGACGACGCCCGCGCCGGACGGTCCAAGCCCACCAGCACCAGCGACGCCCCGGCCAACCCCTGTCCAGCGTCGAGAACCCGGCCGGCGAGGCGCAAACCGACATCGAACTCGAGGTCGAGCACCGCCTCTTCGGCTCCGGCCTCGATCTCGATCCGGCCCCGCGCCTGGCGCCCCGATCCCGGAAGCTGCGCCGTGACGGTGTAGCTGCCGGCGGCCAGCGGCGCGATGCGATAGCTGCCGCCATAGGCGACCTCGCCGGCTTGGCCGGCGCCGGTGCCGGGCCCGCGGGCGAGAACCTGCACCCGCGGCCAGTCCTGGTCCGTCAGGCCGACCAGATTGCCGATGATCGCGCCGCCGGAGCCGACCTCGAGATCCGGCGCCAGCACTTCGGAGCCGGCCACCACCAGCGGCTCCTCGAGCTCTGCCGGCGCCAGGCCAGCGGTGCGCGCCGTCAGAAGGTACTCGCCGTCCTCGACCGTCGGCAGGTGGTAGGTCCCCTGGGCATCGCTACGGCCGCGGAAGCGCTGCTCGCCAGAGTCGGCGACCACCTCGACGCCGGCCACCCCGACGCCGGCCGCGTTGATCACCCGCCCCCGAATCGCACCGCGGCCCTCGAACACCAGGTCCAGAGAATGCTCGCCGGCGGAGACCTCGAGACCGGCCGTGGTCACCCCCAGGCGATCATGCTTGGCGGCCACCCGCACCGGCCCGGAAGGCACTCCCGGTAGCTCGAAGCGACCGTCGCCATCGCTCACCACGCCGGTCTGCTCGCCGCGCACGCGCCCGACGCCCCGATCGACGAAAACGCGCGCCCCGGCCACCGCCGCCCCGGCCGCCGACGACACCTTGCCTCGCACCAGTGCGCCGCGCTCGAGGACCAGCTCGAGCTCGCCCGGCGGGGCCTCCGGGTCGACCTCGAAGGCCGAAACATCGAGGCGCAGATAACCGCGCGCATAGGCGCCCAGGGAGACCAGGCCGCCGGGCACGCCGGCGAGCTCGAAGCGACCTTCGCGGTCGCTCCGAACCGGTCCGATGCGCACGTCCTCGGCAGCGGCGGCATCGCTGCGCACCGCCAGCGACCCGGCCTCGCCGAGGCGCGCCCAGACCTCGGCCCCTTCGACCAGCTCGCCACCGTCGTTGGTGACGAAGCCCCGCAGCACGGCGGCTGCATCCACCACCAGCACCAGCTCCGCATCGAGCGGAACATCCACCGTGTCGCCGGCACGACGGGCGTAGCCGGGCGCCTCGACAGCCAGCTCGAGGCGCTCCCCGGGGGCCAGGCCCACGAGTCGGAACCTGCCCTGCTCGTTGGAACGCGCCACCGGCAAGGCAAGTCCTTCGAGCGATCGCCGAGCCGCCTCTACCCGAGCCCCTGCGACCGGCCGGCCGCGGCCATCCTCGACCCTTCCGCCAAGCACCGCTTCGGGCTCGAGAGCGATGGTTCCGAGGGCGATCGGACCGTTGCCCGCTCGCAGCTCGACACCGCGCAGCAGCGCCGGCGCAAAACCCGCCGCTTCGACCTGCAAAGTGATCGGCCCGGCGGTCAGATCGCGCAGCTCGAAACGGCCCTCGCGGTCGCTGGCGACGGGCGCCGCCTGACGCCGCCGGCGATCGCTCCACCCCACTCGAGCGCCGGCAATCCCCCGCCCGCGACCATCGACCACCTGCCCCACCGCCATCTGCTCCGCCGCCAGCACGACCGAGAGCGCTGTGCGATCGGCCCGATGCTGCAAGGGTTCGAAGGCCAGCTGCTCGCTGCCGTAGCCGTCCTTCGAGACGGTCAGCCGATAGCCCGCCGCCGGATCGAGACCCGGTAGAGAAAAGCGACCATCAGAAGCGGTTCGCCAGCGCAGCGCCGCGGCGCCGGCGGCCCGCGGCTCGAGCTCCACCAGGGCTCCCGCCAGAGCCTCTTGGCGGCCTGTCACCCGGCCGGCGATGCGGGTCGCCGGCTGCAAGACGATGGCCTGCCTCGCCGGAATACCGGCCTCGAGGGTGGTCCGCACGGTGCGGGCGAGGGAGCCCGCGGCGGTGGCGCGGAAAAAGGGCGCTCCGACCGGCAGTGGTGGAAAAGCGAACTCTCCCCGGGCGTTCGTGCGCACCGCCAGCGCCGGGAGCGCCACCGACCAGACCAGCGCGTTGGCCAGCCGCTCCCGGCCATCGCGGCGACTCACGGTGCCTTGAAAACGGCTCACTGGGGGAAGCTGGCGAGTCACCAGGCCCGAGGACGCCGGGGCGACCGGTGGCAGAACATCCGGCACCCGCCAACCGGCCGGGTGGATCAGCGTCAATGGCGTGCGACCACGCCGCGGACCGGCGAAGGCAGCTCGACCATCGTCACCGGTCACGGCCAGTGGCCAGGCCGTCTCCCCGACCCCGACGACCACCCCCGACACCGGCCGGCCGGCGGCATCGCGCACCTCGACCCGGCGCTCGACGCCCTTCGGCAGCACCAGCCGCGCCGCGGGGCCGGCGACTTCTCCGGTCCGCTGCCAGAAACCCGGAGCCACCGCCCATAAGCCCAGACGTTCCTCGGCTGCCCGCGCCAGCCTCGCCCGGCCGGTGTCATCAGTGACTGCCGTCCGCGGCAGAAACTGCCAGAGCTCGCCGCGCTGCAGGCGCTGAGCCTCGTCGAGGCCGAGGGCGCGCACGTGGGCCCCGGCAACCGGGCGGCCGGACTCATCGACGACGGTGACCTCCGTTCCCTGCTCCCGAACCAGAGCGACCGGCGGCAAGAGCCGATCATCGACCAGCGGCAAGGGAGCGGTTCGCATCGAGATCCACCCCGGATGCTCGAGCACCACCCGCCACAGGCCGCCGCGAGGAACTTCGAGGCGAAAGGTGCCGTCTGCTTGACTCCGACCTGAGACGACAGCTTCGCCGCGCATTCGTCCTCGGCGCACCTCCAGAGCGCGGCGATGGGGATCGACCACCGGCTGCAGGCCGATCGCGACCTCCGCCAGAGGCTCTCCCCCGGCCGACGACACCATGCCGGAAACGGTGATCTCCGCCGCGGAGCTTGGCAAGGCGAACGCGATGGACCAAGTGAAAACAGCGACGAGAGCGCCACTCCAGAGAGACCGCCACAAGACGATTCGATGGGTCGAAGGGTTCATCTCGGTGCTCCGTTCCTTCCATGAAGTCGATTCCAAGCAGTGCGGCACGGAACTTTGTCCAACAGGTCTATAGGTTTCTATACGTACGTCATCGGCAAATGATCTGCTCAAGAAAAATAAACAAGAACTTACGTACGCATGACCCGTATCTAGCCTTAGAAGATGTCCTTCATGGCTGTTTTTGATCGCTCTTCACCCGGGGGCGGCCTTTCGTGGACCGACGCTGCCGGGTGATTTTTCACGGCACCGGTCCACGAGGAGAACAGCACCATGAGTCGAAGCAAGTTCCTAGTACTTCTCCTCGCAGCGGGGGCGATTTTCGCCTTCGTCGCCGTCACCAGCGACGTGCAAGCGTTCGGGAGTCTCGGCGAGAAGATTCGGGAAACGCAAAACACCGAAGAGTTCATCGAGGCCGGCGGCAATCCGATGAGCACCGAGGTGCGTCGCGAGGCCACCGAGTGGCAGCGCGAGTTCACCAACCCGGGCAACGAGTTCCGCCAGGAATTCGAGGAGTTCATCGAGCCGCCGACCCACGGCACCGAGTCGGAGCGCGAATCGGAGAACGCCATCGGTGGCTTCGAGGAGTTGCGTGAGGGTCCGCTGAACACCGGTGGCGGTGGCGGCGGCGGCTGCAACTACTCGGGTGGCTGGTGCCCGCCGAGCTGCATGTCCTGCAGCGGAGGCTTCCCGCCGGCTTACTGATTCCTGATCGACATCGTCGTGTCCGGCCCGCGGGCCGGGCACGTTTTTACTGACCTCGGGAGCACTCCATGAAGATCCAACTCCGATCCCTGGTTGGTTACATAGCCCCCATCCTGTTGATCGCGATCGCTTTCTTACAGATTTATCGCGCCCACGCCTACCGCCAGAGCCCCTGGAAGGGTGGTGGTTTCGGGATGTTTTGCACCGTCGACAGTCCTGGAGCGCGCTACGTGCGAACCTTCATCGTCACCGAAGACGGCCTCGACCTCGAGGTCCCGATTCCGGGCCTCGCCAGCAGCGCCATCCGGCGCCTGCAGGTGATCCCATCCCAACCCCTGCTCGAAAAAGTCGCGGAAGCCACCGCCACCTCGCAGTGGCTGTGGGCGGACTACGATCCGATTGCTCGCTTGTCGGAATCCTCGATCGCTGGGGCGGACACCCTACCCCCGAGAGCCGGCACCTTCGATCCTTCGGGAATCGCCAAAGAGTCCCTGCGCCCCATCGACCAACCGCGAGTCCGCTTGCTGCAGTCGGGCGAGCCCGAGCCTCCGGAAGAAGCCTTCCTCGGCCTTCGATCGGCCCGTGCCGAGCTCTGGCGCATGACCTTCGAGGGCGACACCCACACCCTGCGTTCCGAGCGCTGGCTCAGCGCCCAGTTCGAGTTGCCGCAGGACGACGAGGAGGCGATCCATGTGGCAAGCCGTTAAGGACTTCGCTCTCCGCGCCGAGAAGGACCTGCGCAACATCGACCCCCTCGACCTCGCCCCCCGGCTGACCCTGATCCTGCTGATCCTCTATGCCGGCAACTATTGGTATCTCACCGTTCCCTTGCGCGTCCTGTGTATCGGTGCGCTGCTCTACCGGCCGATCTATCGCAGCGGAGTCTTCTGGTTTCTCGCCACTTGCTTCCTGGTCGCGAGCAACTATCAGAACTGGTACGTGATCGACAATCACAAGTATTTGATGACCTATTGGACGCTTGTCCTGACGATCATCTTCTTTCACCGCGGTACCGAACGGCAGCGCAGCCTGCTGGCGAACAATGCCCGCCTGCTGATCGGCCTATGCATGGTGTTTGCAACCTTTTGGAAGATCATCTCGCCGGACTATCTCGACGGCAGCTTCTTCCGTCACACCCTGCTCACGGACGGCCGATTCGGCAGCGTCGCGGAGGCCGTGGGCGGTCTCGATCCGGAGGACTTCTATCGCAACGATCGCCTCGAGAAAACCTTACTGGTGGGAACTCGTGATCAACGCATCATCGAGCAAGTGCAGCTCGCCAGCACGCCACGGCTCGACGCCACGGCGACCTTCCTCACCTGGTGGACCATTGGCATCGAGGGGCTGATCGGGCTGATCTTCCTCCTACCGGCTCGCTGGGGACCACCGGTGGTCTGGCGCCACGCACTCCTGCTGCTCTTCGCCGTCACCACCTACTCCGTTGCCACCGTCATCGGCTTCGGCTGGCTGCTGATCATCATGGCGATCGCGCACGTCCCGAAAGAAAACCACCGACTGCGCCTGGCCTATGTCGGAGTCTTTTTGTTGATGTTGGTCTACACCGGAAGCTGGGCCTCCCTGCTTCTGCCTCCCTTGAGCCGGATGGGCATTATCTAGCCCAGTTGGCGACCGAGGAGGGTGCCGAAGCGCTCCCCTTCGCCCCTCCTCGCTGACCTTTCCTCCCAAGAGCCGGAAACCGCTCGAAGGCAACGCTTCCTCCCCTTTCGAATCCAAGTTCGGCGCCAATCCGGCGCTGCCTCTAAGCTCCTGCAGGGCCTTTCGCAGTAGCCCTTCCAGCCGTCCAAGCGCCTTGACTCCACCCGAGGCGAACCTCGCGGAGAAACCTTCGGCGAATCAATGCGTAACTAGTTACAGAATAATCCGTAAGCAATTACATACCAGATCTCCTGACTGTGGGCCGGGAGCTCTTGGTCCTTTCAACCCAGCCCACGAGGAGAAACACAGCATGAGACCCAAACAACTCGGTACCCTCCTCCTCGCCGCCGTGGCGATCTTCACCGCAACGGCGATCATTTCGGAATCCCAGGGATCGATCTATCTCGGCGAGACGATCTCTGAAGTCCAACGCTCAGAAGCCTTCAAGGAGGCTGGCGGCGTGCCGATGACGGCCGAAATGCGCTCGGAAGCCAACGCCTGGCAGAACACCGTGACGGCCCTCGCCAACGAGCGGCGGGCGGAATTCGAAACCGCCCTCGAGCCACCGAGCTCGGGCAACGAATCGACCCGCGAAACGGAAGGAGCCGTCGAAGGTTTCGAGGGCCTGCGGGAAGGCCCGCTCGGCTCCGGTTCCGGTGGCGGCGGCTGCACCTACACCGCAGGCTGGTGCCCTCCGAGCTGTACCTCGTGCTCGGGCGGCTTCCCACCCTCTTACTAGGACCCCAGTAACCCTCGCTTCTTCGCTGGGAGCCGCCGTGACTCCCCGAGGAAACGTCGGATCGTCGCCCCCGGCACGTTGGATCCGAGTGCCGGGGGCGAGTAACGCTTCCCGATCGGTCATCGCCTGTGAGGTCAGTACTTTCAGAACTCACATCGATTCGGGAGGAAACCATGAATCAACTTTCCGCCAAGCTGGCGTTGCTGTCCCTACTCGTCCTTTTCGTCCTCTTCACCACCGCCGCCTGCCAGTCAAATCCGGTGCGCGGCAGCAAGACCAACGGCGCCCTGTGTGCCCAGAGCAGCGAGTGCCAGTCCGGCTACTGTGCCGACGGCCGTCGTTGTGCGCCGATGGATTTCACCGGCCTGGCCAATGAGTACTGCCACCACGACAACCACTGTCGCAGCGGCCGCTGTGGCTGCGACAACGGCCTGCGCGGGCCGGACAGCTTCTGCAACAACTGGCGCTCCGGCGGCTCCGGCACCTGCACCGATCGCCGCGACAACGGCAACGACTGCACCAAGAACGAGAACTGCAACTCCGGCCACTGCGCCGACAAGGGCAAAGTCGGCCAGCTCGACTTCTGGACCGGCTCCGGCGGCCGCTGCGCCCCCAACGACGGCACCGGCGCCGCCGGCGCCTACTGCCACCACAACAACCACTGCGCCAGCGGCAGCTGCAACTGCCCCGGCGGCACCAGCTTCGGCTTCTGCGCTAGCTGGGAAGGCTTCGGCATGAACGTCGCCGACACCATCGGCGGCCGCCCCAATCCGCAGAGCATCAAGTTTCAGATGAGCCGCGGCTTCTTCCGCTGCAACTGATGGAGTCGGCTCGGTTCCCTTCAATCAGGAGACTCGATTTTCGCAAGCCTTGGTCGACTCAGCAGAGACGGCGGGGCCTTCGATGGGCTGAGCCGAGTCGGACCTCAGACCTCGAACCGTTGCAGCTCTTCCTCGGGCATAGGAGCATTGAAGTCCTCGGGAACTTCGTAGAGACCGACGTCGCGGCCGAGCAGGCGCGGCGTCGGTGGAATCAGCCGCGCTACAGGCTCGCCTTCGCGGGTGATGAGGATCTCTTCGCCGCCAGCAACCCGCTCGAGGAGTTGGGAGAGCCGGGCCTCGGCTTTCTGGAGGTCGATCTCGAGCATTTTTCCAGAGTAGATAACTGCGAAGCTCAAGTCAACGACTACGGCTCACCGGAAGGATAGGAATAATCCCCGAAAAGAAAACGGCCCACCGCCGAAGCGATGGGCCGTTCGTCCTACGACCACCAGGGCAACGCAGCTCCGCGAGCCGCGCGCCTTCTCTAGCGCCCTACTCCACGGTGTTCGACCAGCGGCTGGTGTTGCCGGTTTCGAAGCCGTCGGCGAAGAGGGTGGGGTCTTCGACCACCGGGGCGGTGGCGGTGCCGAGGATGTTGGCGATGCGCGGGTCCCAGTACTCGACCATGGCGGTGGCGTTGGCCGAGGCCGGCATGGTGAGGATGAGGTCGTAGCGCTCGCCCGGGGCGACCCATTGCTCGGTGACGCCGGCGAGGGTGGAGGCCAGGGGCCGACCGTCGCTGGCGACGACGTCGAAGGCCAGGCCGCCGAGCTTGACCAGGGCCGGCTGGTAACCGACGTTGGTGGCCCGGATGAGCACCCGGTCGCCGGCCCCGGCGGCGATGGCGCTGGCCGGATCGGCGTCGATCTGATTGCCGTCTTTGCCGTTGATCAGGAAGTAATCGGGGCTGTGGCGCACGGTGTTCGAGTCGCTGATCTGGATGCTGTGCCAGGCGCTGTCGAAGGTGTGCAGGTGCCAGACGTATTCCTTGTCGAAGGTCGGCCCGCCGTTCCACACGGTGTCGGTGGAGCCGTCCGGCGGACGCACGATGACGGTGCCGATCATGCCGCGCTCGATGTGCAGCACGGTGTCGACATGGCAGTGGTACATGTAGGTGCCGGCGTGGGGCGCGGTGAAGGTGTAGGTGAAGGGCGACACCAGCCGGGTGTAGCCGTTGACGCGGCCGAAGTCGTCGCCCGGCACCACCGCCGCGACGTAGCCCGAGGTCGGGCCGACGCCGTCGTTGGCCTGGTCGACGTCGAGGCCGTGGAAGTGGATGGTGTGAGGACGGTTCGAGGCCAGGGTGACGCTCACCGTCTGCCCTTCGACGGCTTCGATCACCGGACAGGGCACGGTGCGATCGTTGTTGAAGCCGAGGCCGCTGCCCTCGCGGAAGTACCAGGTGCCGAGGTTGGTGCCGTCGTCCATCTGCTGCATGCCGCTCATCACCACACCCAGGGAAACGATGTTGGGGCCGAGGAATTCGAAAGTTCTCATGGATCGCTCGCCATCATCATGGTCAGGGCGCCGCCCACCGGGTTGGTGTAGACGCCGTTCGCGGTCACGCCGGGAACATAGTGGGTGTGGAGCGGGAAGGCGCCCGCCTGGCTGACGTTGAGCATGACGTCGACACACTCGTCGACGCGCACCAGCACGGTGTCCTTCTCGATCACCGCCGTCTCGATCACGCGGTCGCGGGTGGCGACGTCGACGTGGTAGCCGTGGAAGTGCATCGGGCTCGAGATGGTGCCGCCGTTGATGAAGCGAATGGCGACGTCCTCGCCGGTGGTGATCATCAGCATGGTCTCGGCGTCGTTCTTGGTGTCCGGGAAGCTCAGCCCGTTCAAGAAGAAGTAGTTGGGCTCGTAGTTGTCGAGGTTGTACGAGCCGCCGGCGGCGACGGCCGCGTTGAGGCGGTCGTCGATGTCCTGCATCACCAGGGTGTACTGCTGATCGAAGACCGGCGCCCCGGGGTAGAGCCGGTCGGTGATGCCGGCGGGCATGACCACCAGCGGCCCGGAGAGGCCCATGGCGGTGGCGATGCCGGCGGTGTTGTCGTCACGGTAGAGGAAGCTGCCGGCGGCGCTCGCCGTGAAGCTGTAAAGCCGTGAGCTGCTGGCCGCCACCGTGGCAGTGCCGGTGAGCAGCCCCGGCACGACGAAGTTGATGGCGCGGTCGAGGTTGTTGGTGACGGTGACGTTGACGGTATCGCCGACCTCGGCCATCAGCCCCGAGGCCAAATTGCCCGGCCCGCCGCCGGCGGCGTCGCGAAAGCGCCAGCAGGTGACGGTGCCGCCGTCGATCAGGTTCTTGGTGTAGGCCTCCGCCACCAGGGTGACGTTGATGGTGGCCGCGCCGACCCGCGGCCGCACTTTGGCGAGGGTCAGCCCGGAGAGCGAAAAGGCGGCAGCGCTCCCCAATCCCAACTTGAGAAATTCTCTGCGTTTCATGTGGTCTCCGCGTTGCGTGATCGCGCGGTGAGGATGCGAGGCCCCCGAGCCTCCTGGCTCGCTGCATACTCCGATGCGTCCAAATCGGATCTTACCAGGCGTTGGCCAGGGCCCGCTCCTAGGGCGTCGGCCCTGTCGCGTAGGGCTCACACCTCGGACCGGCACTCGCCATCGCATATACAGTAAGCTCGAAATATCGCGTCGTCGACTCGAAAATAATTCGGACCCTCTGCCCGCCGAGCTGGCGAACCTCGCCAGCGCCCAGGCGCCAAGTCCATCCCGGGAGCTCCTCCAATGCACAGTTCACAGGCGCATCACGCCGCAATCAATGACCTGCTCGAGCTCATCCGCTCCTCCGTCCAGGCAATCGAAGACTTTCCCGATCTCCAGAGAACCCCCTCGCCGCGCCTGGGAATCTCCCTGAAGTCGGCGGAAGCCTTCGAGGAGAAGCGCCGCATCTTCCAAGGGCTCACAGACCTGAGGGTGACCCTCGACAACATCTCGAAGCGGATCGAGATCCCAACCCTGGTCGGTGTGATCGGGAAGTACAGCAGCGGTAAGTCGTCCTTGCTCAACGCCTTCTTCCACCACATTTTCGCCGGCGAGCCGCCGGAAGAGCTGCGCCGGCAGGTGGGTGCGACCAGCGTCGACACACGCTTCACCTACATCACCCACTCGGGCGATTCCGGGCACTTTCAGGAAAGCAAAAACCTGGATGTCACCACCGTCGACCACCCCTTCTTCCAGGAGCTCAACTTCATCGACACCCCGGGCACCGGCTGGGAAGCCTTCACCGAGCGAGGAATCAGCAATCTCCTGAGCGCCGCCGACGTCATGCTGTTTCTGTTCAAGCCCACCGAGGTGCTGGACGCCCTCTCCGTCGAGGCACTCGCCGTGAAGATTCGGTATTTTCCCGAGACTCCGACAATTTTCGTGGTCACCGGCGCCGATCAGTACACCGAGCAGCTCGACTGGTCGACCCTCGACCTGCAGCGCTTCGCCGACGACCTGAAGGCTGCCCGCAAGAAGCTCGAGCAACGCGACTGCCGAGACGAAGAAGAAGCCCGAGCCCGGGACCTGGTGGTCAAGAACATCGATTTTGCCGTCGGAGGAAATACCTTCCTGGTCGACGCGAGGTACCGACATCGCACCGAGAAGCTCCTCCGCCACGTCCAGGAGACCTTCGGTTCGGAGCTCAAGAAGAGCCAGAAGCAGCAGCAGCTCGACCAGCAGATCCGGTCCGCCTACCGGCGCTTCAGCGAGCTCGTGGCGCGTGCCGAGCATCACATCAGAAGCCTGATGAGTTTGCTCAGCCAGATGTCCAACACGGTCATCAAGGCCGACGTCTCGCGTTTCAAGTCCACCGCCATCGCGAGCGCAGGCGGCGCCCTATCGCGCAAGGCACACACCCAGCTTTCCCAACATCCCCTGAACCTCGAGGTGTCCCATCTTCGCCCCATCGAGCCCCTCGCCCTCGCCCGCGGCTATAAAGCACCGGAGCTCACCCTGTTGAACCGACACCTCGAAGACCTCCGACAGGGACGCCGCAAGGAAGGCTTCGAGCTCAAGAAGCCGGCCCTGCTCTTCAACGCGCGAGATATCGAGACCGACATCGAGAATCTGAAGCTGACCCTCATCAAGGCCATCGTGAGCAGCCTTGACGCACGCTGGGAGTCCGCCGCCGTCTTGGCGAAGCTGGTCGACCTCCGAGGCCAGGGCAACGATCTCGAAGAGCTCGTCCGCGATGCGTTCGACTCACTCCCCCTCGCGGACCTCGTCGGCGAGTACTCCGAAGAGCGCGCCCTCTACCTGGCAGGCCACTTCGACGACGCAGCCCTCGGCGCCGCCGCCTACTACGACGGCGCCGACATCAAGAAAACGATCTTCAACCGCCATGCCGAGCTGATGGAGAACATGAGCCTGAGTCTGCCGCAGAGCATCAAGAGAATCCTGCGATACGGCAACATGGCGGCCGAGTCGGCCAAGGCCTACGTGAAGAGCAACTACGATGGACTGGCGACGCTCACGCGGCAAAGCTCGGCCAGCTTGAAGTCCGAGTCGTTCAGGTACCTGAACGACTTTGTCTACTTACCGACCAAGGAAGCACTCGACTTCCTCTTCGCAGACGGCGATGGCGGCCCCCGGTCCACCGATGAGTTCCTGATCGCCGAGATGGCGCCGGAACCCACCTATCAGTTCGACTCCGAGGAGAATCTCCGGTCCGTCATCGAGCCGATCGAAGGCGTGGCGGCTGACTTCGTGCGGGAGGTCGAGCAGGAGAAGAGCACCTGGCAGAAAAGACGCGACCGCCTAGAGGCGGACTCGAACCTTCTGATCGACAGCTCGCGAAAGACCTCGGGCCAGCTGAAGACCCTGCGAGCCCAAAGCAGCGCGCGGATCCAGGCAGCGCGCAAAGCTGGCATCGTTCGTGCCACCCAGATCTTCGGGGAGTACCGGGAGGGTGTGAGAAAGCTCGCCCGAGACCGCCAGAACCTCATCGAGGACGCTCTGGCGAGCGCCAAGAAAACGAACAAGCGGAAAGTCTTTGCAAAGTGGGCGACAGCGGTCGCTGGGCATCGCTGGTGCGATCCTGCAACTCGTCGTCACCGTAGGCTCCTGGGACGCTGTCACTTCGGACCTGCAAGAGCTCGCCGTCCCGGCCGCCATCGTTCTGGTAGCCGCCTTCGCGGCGACCTGGGCCCTCAACTCCCTTCTCCACCAAAAAACCATCTACCAACGCCTGCTCCAAGTCACTTACGAGGCGCAGAGGAACCAGCTGACGAGAGAGATCGCCGAGGCCATGGCCAAGGCGAAAAGCCAGCTCTCATCCGTCCTCAAGAAGCAGAACGATGCCCTGCGTTCGGACCTCCAGGAGGCTCACGACAAGATCATCGAAATCTGCGACAGCACCAATAAGCAACTACTCCCGAGCCTCGACGAGCAGGTCAAAGCCGCTGCAACCCTGACCTTCGACACCAGCCAAGATCTGGCAGAGATCGAAGCGCGCATGATCCAGCGCCTGCTGGATCGAATTCATCGGCGAATCAACACCACCTACTCGGAGGTCGAAGACCACTTCACGAACGCCTTCCAGGACCAAGTCGACCGCACCAGCGACCACTACATCCAGCGCCTCGAGAAACACATCGAGCGCTATCGGGACACCTTCGAGAAACTCTCCGACCTGCGAAGAACCGCTCTCGCCAAGGAGTCGCAGCTCGGCGAAGCGGTGCCTTCGTCCCACAGCGCCTGATTCCCGAAGCAAGCCCGTGTAGAGACTCCAGCCGCTTTCGGCGCGTTCTCCTCAGAAGCCGAGCCAGCCCGGCTCGGTCCGCGCGAGGGTCGGGCCACCATGGACCGACCTTCGCTTGTCCATCTCCGGAGAAGGCACCCCATGAAAAGACGGCTCTTGCTTCTCGCCCTACTCCTCGTCGCGGCCCTGCCGGCCAGCGGCCAGATCCAGTTCGAAATGGAATCCACGGTGGTTCCGAACGGCACCCTCCACGACTTCGGCAGCGGCCCCGAAGGGGTCGACCGGACCTGGCGGGTCACGCTGCGCAATGTCGGCGTGACGACCATCGACGTGACCCAGGTCTCGATTCTCAGCAACAACCTCGATCCGGGACGCTTCACCGCCGGCAACTTCGATCTCGGGGTCTTTCCGCCGGGTGACACCGGCGGCTTCGACCTGACCTTCGAATCCACCGACACCGGCACCGTCACCAATGAGATCTCGCTGGTGGTCGGCGGCATTCGGGCCTATGAATTCGACGCCCGAGCCACCGCCGCGACGCCCATCGGACCGGTGATCGAGCTGCGCCAGAACGGCGCGGTGGTGCCCCAGGGTTCGACCTTCGACTTCGGCGACACCGGCGTCGGCCAAGCCCTCGAGCGCACCTTCACGGTGACCAATGTCGGCGACCTGCCGCTCTCGGTGGCGCCCATCGCCCTGGTTCGTCACGCCAACGATCCGGCGAGATTCTCGGTGACCGACAACCAAGTTTCGAACGTCGCTCCGGGCGCTTCGGCGACCTTCCGGCTGCACTTCGATGCCGCCGCCCTCGGCAGCGTCACCAGTGAGGTGGAGCTCTTCGTGGGAGGGATTGCGCGCTACGAGTTCTTCGTCACCGCGGAAACCCGCACCTCCGACTTCGGCCTCAGCCTCGGCCCGCCGGTGCGCACCATCCTGCCCGGCCAGAACGCCTTCTACACCGCCACCATCACGGGCCAGTTCGGCTTCACCGGCACGGTCACCTTCAGCATCAGCGGCCTGCCGGCGGCGACCACCGCCCGCTTCACCCCCAGCACCGTCCAGGGCAGCGGCACCACCGAGCTCAAGCTCGACACCAGCACCAACACGCCGCTGTCGGATAGCACCTTCACCGTCACCGCCACCTCCGGCGGCGTCTCGCGCAGCGCCACCAGCCGACTGGTGGTCACCAGCGGAGCGGACTTCTCCCTCGCCGCCTCGCCCGGAAGCCGCAGCGTCGAGCGCGGTCAAACCACCCTCTACACGGTGCAGGTGGAGCCGAGCAACGGCTTCTCCGACGACGTCACCTTGTCTCTCGCCGGCCTGCCCGCCGGCGCCACCGCACGCTTCACGCCCCGAACGCTGCAGCCGGGGGACACCTCCACCCTCGAGGTCTTCACCAGCGCCAGCACCCCGCTCGGCACCCGCACCCTGACCGTCAGCGGACGATCCGGCGGCAGAACCCGGACGACCATGGTGGGTCTCGAGGTCACCGAAGAACCGGTCCAGGGCGCAGCCCCGGTGATCCTCGGTCTCGAACCGGAGAGCATCGTGCACGGTGAGACCCACATCATCACCTTGACCGGCAGCAATTTCCACGGCACCACCCTGTCGATTCCGAGCGATTCGCCGGACCCCAGCCAGCCGATGAATCGCGTCTTCCCGACCGCCACCATCGAGAGCATCAACCAGGCAGGCACCGAGATGCGCGTGCTGGTGGACGCCACCGACACCCGCATCCTCGACTTTTACAACCTGCTGCTGTCGAACGACGCCGGTGAAGCCGGCAAACCCTTCCGGGTGCTACCGGTCGGCCCCTTGGTGGACGCCTGGACGCCGGCGGAGCCGATGCTGGGCAACGCCTACGTGCTGTCGATCGTCGGGCGCAATCTGCGCCACGCGACGGTGTCGCCGAGCCTCTCCGGCCGGGTGCGGATCTTCAGCGTCGACAACGGCCGTCAAGACCGCCTCAACGCCCTGATGGAGGTGCTGCCAGGCGCAGCCCTCGGGCCCCTCGATCTGGTGGTGCGGGATCCCGCCGGGCGAACCATCTCGCTGCCGATCGAGGTCACGGCGCAGGGCGCAACCACCCTGTTGACTCGCAATCTTCTCGTCGAGCAGGGCATCACCACGCCGCGCAGCGGAGGCAGTCCGCAACCGGCCCTCTACTTCCAGGACTTCTCGATGCGTCACACCGAGCTGACGGTGGCGAGCGCCGATGACGTCGTGGTGCTACACCCGGATCTCAGCCCCAGCGAGGACCGCGTTCTGGTGGCTCCGGAAGGGGACAATCGAATGATCTTCCCCGGCATCATCTGCAGCATTCCGATCGACCTCGCCGAGTTCCACTGGCAGGTGGCGGTGGTCTTCGACCCGGACACCGGTCGCATCGGCGACACAGTGCTGCAAGGGCTCAACCTCGGCGACCGGGTCAATATCGGGTCCTTCGTGCTGTCCTTCTTCCTCGACATCGATCTGGTCATCCGCTTCCGCTGCGACTTCCGCGGCTGGAGCTTCCCAATCTTCTGTCTGCGCATCACTTCGGCACTGGAGATCCCGGGGCGCGCCGGCTTCGCCTTCCAGATCGACTTCTGCTCCGGCGGTGGCGGCGACGAATTCACCTCTGGAAGCACCGACACCACCACCATCGTCGGCGGGCCCTGCGCCGAGGTCACCCAGCAAGGCCCGCCCTCGGAGGGGCTGACCTTCGCCCAGGTCGAGCAAAACGACTGCTGCGAGCAGCCGATCGGCGTGGCGGCCAGCGGCACCAGCTTCACCGGGTCGCAATACTTCATACCATTCAACATATCGACACCCAACGCCGGCACGACAACACCGGGCGAAGGGTGTGGGATGGAGCCCTGCATGGTGACCTTCGATCAACCCAGGGCCTGTATCGTCAACTCGAAGATCCAGAGCTTCAAGGCCGAAGGCATGCCGGCCAATGGCAACTATTCTTGGCAGGTGGTGCAGGGCGGTAACCGGGTCGCCATCGAAGGCCCGACAGACACCGACAGTGTGCGCCTGCGGGGCAACGCCGTCAGCCAATCGGCCGACGACATCGAGCTCGAGGTCGAGTACACCGATCCCACCGGAACGACCTGCCGAAGCTCGATCGACCTATCGGTCGTCGATGTCGATCTCAATTGGAGAGGCTCGGGGCGCACCGACCCGATGAATGCGGCACTGAATACGACGGCGACGCATTTCGGAATGCCGAACCTGGGTCCGGTTGCATTCACCACTCACCCCGGAACCATCGGCTGGTTCAAGAACATGGAAATCAAGGCGAGGGTTACTCCTTGTGATCCCAACCTGCGTTGCGAGTTCGATATCAGAAGAACCCGCCAGGGAGTGATCGGAACGATCCGGAACGACTCCTTCGTCCCCCTGCGGGGCCATTGTCCGCAAGGCAATTGTTCGGACGACATCGACCACAACGATGGCACGGTTGATGAGGATCTCGTCCTCGATGGTCCTCCGGGTTGCGGACTCTTCTCCATTGACACTCCAGGATTCGGAACGGAGCCTTGCGCCGGCGCAGGCGGCCCATACACCCTGCTCAACTGCCTGAACTTCGACGAATGGTTGCGGGTCGACGGTCAAATTGCGGGTGGGATTCAGAAGTGGTCCGCAAGCACACGGACCTTCTGCAATGGTCAATACTGGACTGAAAGCTCGGAAGGTACGGGAAATCAACTTGTCCAGAATTCACCCTTGGCCTGTGTCGTCCCATCAAGTCCGGGAATCGCAGAATCACCCTTCAATCTCTCGGAGGCGCTGAGCCAGCTCGTCTCATCGAACTGGACGATTCGGCACTCTGGAGCCGCGACGATCTACGCCGCGCTCGCCAGCGGAAAGATCACTGCCTCTGATCGACAGGATCTCCTGAACCAGTTGCGAATCATCGCCAGCAATCCCCACTACCGCGGTCAGCAACCGTTCTCACGGCCCCTCTTGGCCATCAACCTGCTGGGCGAGCTGCAGGACGAAAGCTCCATTCCGTTGCTGATCGGTCGCCTCGAGGAAGAGTTCCGACTCTTCGGTCTCATCGAGGAAGATGAACTGACCGCGGCCGCCGCCGCGCTGATCAAGATCGGCCCGGCCGTCATCGAGCCCATCCTCGATCGGGCCCAGACGGCGAGCGCGAGCGAATGGGAGCTCTGTGAAGCGGTGCTCGCCGGCATGGAGGATCCGGCCGATGTCGAGGAGGCAGTGGAACGCCGCATCCTCGGCGCTACGGTCGCCGAGATGGATCGCTTCGTGCCGCTGATGAACTGACCGCTTGAGTTAACCCCTCACCGACGGCCGGCTTCCAGACCCTTGGGAGCCGGCCCGCATCCCCTCCCTCGCCTGGGCCAGGGCAATGCTATGTTGCCGCCATGAGCTCCGCGGCGCGCATTCACCCGGCGAGCGCCTGGCACGAAGTGCTGGGCCGTCTCGAACGCGGCACCATCCTGGTGCTCGGCACCCCGGCCACCGGCAAGACCAGCCTGGCGCGCTACTTCGTCGGTCAGTTACGTCGCGGTCTGGGCCGCATCGCGCTGCTCGACGGCGACTCGGGACTGCCGGCGATCGGCGCCCCGGGATGCCTGAGCATGGCCTTGACCAATCCCTGGATCGCCCCCGCCGCCTCGGTATTTCTCGGCTCGACCGCCCCGGATCAGCGCCGCGCGCCGAGCGTCGCCGGCCTCGCCATGCTGGCGCGGCGAGCTCGCAAGGCCGACGCTCGCACCTTGATCGTCGATCTTCCCGGCCTCGCTGGCTCAGCCCATCGCGAGCTCGCCGTACAGGCGATTCGGGCCCTCGAGGCGCGCCAGGTGATCGCGCTGCAAAAAGGTGAAGAGATCGAGCCGCTGCTCGACTTCCTTTCCGACTCCTGCCAGATCTACCGGCTGCCGGTGTCGCCGAGTGCCCGGCCGCGCAGCGCCGAGGATCGACGCCAGCGGCAAGACGGCCGCCTGCGGGCTCACTTCCTTTCGGCCGAGGTCCGAGTCCTGCCCCGCCGCCAGCTTCTCGGCCGCGATTGGGACATCTCGTCGGTCCTCACCCGAGAGCCGGAAATCGGCACCGTCCTCGGCCTGATCGATTCCGAGGGCTTCTGCCAGGGCCTCGGCCGCCTGCAGGAGATTCACGAAGACCGCTTCGAGATTCTCACCGCAGTACCGGCGGAGTCCTTGCGCTGGGCGCAGGTTGGAGACTTCCGGCTCGACGAAGACGGCGCCCTGGCGTCTTCCTGGATCGCTCCCCAACGACCCGTCCCAGGGCCATCCTCGCCCGACACCAAGCTCGACTTCCTCGACGGCTAGCAGGCTGCTGAACAAGTCGCGAAGCGACTTGTTCAGCGCCTGCTGTTTGTTTCAGGGGGGCTAAAGGCGCCCCCCTCAGGCGCACGCACATGTCGTGCGCCT